>CAMHLH010000258.1 GCA_946185925.1 uncultured Treponema sp. | reverse complement strand
AAGGCGGAGGATTTCCAGTCGTGGAGGAAAGGTCCGTCCCCTGCCTGGAGACGGAGGCCGTCACCTTGCTCGTCACCATACCGTCCCCGGTCACGATGCCGGTCACCTCCAGCTTCAGCCCCGAGACAATCTCCTTGGTCACGCCGGAATAGACGGGCGCGCCGGTCTCAGGGTCCAGGTTATTGTCCCTGTAGCGGTAGGTGCTGGTGTTCTGGAAGCTTATCGCGCTCCCGGAAACGCCGTTCAATGTAGTGTCCGCGTAGACTTTCGCCTTCGACTGGGACATGGCCGTCTGCAGCGAAAGCGCGAATTTCATGCCGAAAGCAGAAAGCACGTCCATGTTCAAATCGAGCACGCTACCCAATGAAGCCGCCGCCGTATTCCTGTCGCCGAGGGAGACCCGGCCGGCCTTCACGCTCGGCTTCCACTCGCTGCCGTCGATGTCCTGGTACTGCATTATCAAAAGGTCGTAGCTCACCCGCGGAACAGGCCTGTCGAACTCGTCCATCCGCCCAAGCAGCCTTCCATACGCTTCCGGGCTTCCCGTGAAATAGAAACTGTCGCCCATTCCCGAATCAACGACAGAGGACTTCTCGACGAACGGAGGCAGGTTCTTCAGGAAATCGGAAGCCCGGATGTACTTGAGCTTTACCAGGCGCGACTCGGTCTCCACGTCGGATGCGGCAATGAAGGAGCCAATCTCGCGTTCCTCCTCGTCGGTGGAAAAATGCATGAAGCGGCCCCCGTCGAGGGAAATGGCCTGCACGGAAGGAAACCGCCTCGCCAAAAGCTGCATGAAATTCTGTAGCGGAATGTTCGCGACATGGCCCGTCCTCCAAATTCTTCCGGCGGAACTGGCCTTGTCCTTCACTTTCGACGTGGAAAGGAAATACACGCCGCCGTCGCGCGCTATGTCGGTTCCGCCAAGGAGGCAGAGCCTCGAAAGAGCCTGGTCGAAGTCAGGAGCCGAATAGCTGGCCCGCAGAATCCTGCTGTCGCTCGAAAGGGAAAAGCAGAACTCCTTGCCCGCCTCGCTGAAAAATTTTTCCGCCGCAACAGAAAGCGAACGAGACAGGGGCGTTCTGGATGTCGCAGTTCCAGCTTCCATCCTCGTTCTGCACGAACTCGGCCCTTCCGTTCCTGACGGCCAAGGCCTCCGCCCCCTCGGACCTCGAAACATGGAAGAAGCCGGAGTCGGTCCTCTTCGCCTCGAAGCCCGGACACAGCCCGGCAACCCTCCTCACAAGCTCGTCGATTCCGCAGTAGCCCGTGTGGACGCTCATCCTGTTCTGCGGAAGATTCTCGAAAGTCACGCAGACGCCCGTGCGCCTCGCGACCTCCTCGAACATCCTTGCGGCGGTCACGTCGCGCGCGTCAAGGGACATCAACCCGAGGTCGCTGTCCATGAAGCGGATTCGGCTGACCGTCCACCTTTCGTCGGTCTTGGCCACATAGAGCCTGCTCGACTCCATGAAGGCGTCGAAGGCCTCGTCGAAGTCCTCCCCCGCCAACCGGAAGGTGCCGCTTCCGGAAACAGTGTCGTCGGCGGTCACCGGAAAGCCCTTGTAGAGGGAGACCGCGTAAAGAATCTCCCCGATGTCCCTGTCGACGAACTCGAACGCCTCGGAGACGCAAAGAAAGTGCGCCGCGGCAAAGAAAAGCAGCGCGAGTAACTTTTTTCTCATATCAACCTCACACCAGTTACTTATCCCGGAATTTTCATTTCATGCAAAAAATCAAGATAAATTTTTGTTATGACGACAAAATTCAAGAAGAGCCGAAAATCCTGTCAAATCGAAAATGTTTTTATGCTAGAATCAAGGGCATGGGGTGAACGATGATTAAATATTGGCAGCAGATTGACGGACAGCTTCACAACGTCTCAAAAGAAAACGTGGACATGGAAAGCAGGCTTTGGGTGGACGCGAGGAAAGTGACGCAGGCGGAGGCCAAGCAGATTCAGGCGGAATACGGAATCGACCAGGAAGCCATGATGGACATGATGGACCCCGACGAACTTTCGAGAATCGAAGACTGGGACGACTACAACATCGCAATCATGCGCCTTCCGGTGTTCAACCCGAACACGTCCGTGGCGTACACGACAGCCCCGGTGGGCCTTGTGATTTTCGAAAACACAATCATCACGATATGCTGGACCGACTGCGAAGTCCTGAGGGACATAAGCGCGAACCGGATAAAAGGCCTGACCCTGGACGACTTCCCGGCCTTCATGATACGCATACTCGCGAGGGCCGACACGATGTTTCTCCGCTACCTCAAGGAGATAAACAGGAGGGCGAACTCAATCCAGAACGAACTCGACGACCAAATCGAGAACGCGGAACTCATCCAGCTTTTGAACATACAGAAATCGCTCACCTTCTTCACCACGTCGCTGAAGTCGAACCAGCTGCTTCTGGAGAAGATAAGGAAGACGAGGATATTGAAGATAGACTCGGACGACAAGGAATGGCTGGACGATGTTGAAGTGGACAACAGGCAGGCCATGGAGATGGCGGACACCTACAGCCAAATCACCGAGGGAATCATGGACGCGTTCGCCAACGTAATCTCCAACAACATGAACGAAGTGATGAAGAAACTGACCGTCATATCCCTCGTGCTGATGATTGTCTCCGCGATAACGAGCTTCTGGGGCATGAACATAAGGCTTCCGTTCAGCAAGAGCGTTGACACGGACGACTGGCACGGACTGATTTTCATAATCGTCTTCTGCGCGGTCTCGGCGACATTCGCGTATTCGATAATGACCTACAACCCGTTCAAGAAGCTCTTCAATAGAAGAAAAAACAAGGGGAGAAAATAAAGAATGATGGAAACGAAGGAATTGAAGAAAGCGGAAAGCGGACTCAAAAGAAGAATCGCCGCGTTGGCCTTCATCGCCCTCTCGGTGGGGGCAAAAGCTTCCGCGGAGCATTTCAACCCGCTGGACATGGTAGAACTGAAGCACCAGAACGAAGCCCTCTACGACGTGTACACGATTGGAAATTCCAGCCAGTCATATCCGGCCGAAAGATGGATCGAGCCTTTTGAAATCAACAGGTACGAGACGACATACGACCTCTGGTATTCCACGAAGACTGTGGCCGAGCAGATAGGCTTCGTGTTCGCCCACCAGGGAAGGCCCGGCTCCAACGGAAAGACCGGAGGGGAGCCCGACGACAGGACGAAGAACGAGCCTGTCACCTACATCAGCTGGTACGACGCCGTGGTCTGGTGCAACGCCCTCTCGAAAATCCACGGGCTTGAGCCGTGCTACAAGTACAAGGACAGGAAGACGAAGAAGATAGAAGTGCTGACGGACTCCACCGACACCGCGAAACTGGACCTGTGCTACTGCGACTGGAAGGCGGACGGCTACAGGCTTCCGACAGAGGCCGAATGGGAATACGCCGCGACAAAAATCGAGAACGGCTTCATGGGCGGGGACTTGGTTTCAGGGCAGGTGACAAAGGCTGGCTACGCATACGGGGACGAGACACCCGAGGACGAAGTTTCATGGACGCTCTCGAACACGAACAGGACGCACAAGGTGGGGACGGCCGGCACGAAGGACAGGGACGCCGAAGCAGGAAGCGGCCGCGCGAACTACATTGGCGCGTTCGACATGGGCGGCAACGTGCTGGAATTCTGCTGGGACTGGTTCGAGCCGAGATATTCGGCGGTGAAGCCGGGCAAGCGCGCCACGGGCCCGGACTATGGAAGCGACAGGGTCTGCAGGGGCGGAAGCTACAGCCC
>CAMHLH010000257.1 GCA_946185925.1 uncultured Treponema sp. | reverse complement strand
GTCCTTGTCGAAGCCGTTGCCAGTGTCGAAGTTGATTTCGTATTTCTGGTTGTACTCGTCGTAGAGCGCGTCCACGTCGCCCTGGCTCACTTCGTTCATGTACGCCACAAGGTCGCCGATTCCGTAGTACGGCACGCTCCAGCCGAACTTTATCATCGCCTCGACTTTGTCGCCGTCGGTGACCGCGACTTCCCTCATGTTGTCTCCGAAGCGGATGACGCGGAGAGTCTTTCCGTCGGCAACGGCACGGGCGACGCGCATCCAGTCCGCGATTCTCTTCTGCACGGAAGAGTCGGCCCAGTGTCCACAGATGACCTTTCTCGGCAAATCCATGCGGCTCGTGATGAAGCCGAATTCACGGTCGCCGTGCGCGCTCTGGTTCAGGTTCATAAAGTCCATGTCCATTGTCGCGTACGGAATCTCCACGTTGAACTGCGTGTTGAGCTGCAGCAGCGGCTTTTTGTACGCGTTGAGGCCGGCTATCCACATCTTGGCCGGGCTGAACGTGTGGCACCAGACGATTACACCGGCACACTTGTCGTCGGCGTTCGCCTCCTCAAGCGTCCTGTGGATTGAGTCAGGAGTTAGCAGAGTCTCCTTCCAGACGAGTTTGCTCGGCAGTCCCGCCTTCGCGTTCAACTCCTCAACCATCTTCTTCGAGTCGATGGCAACCTGCTTGAGGGTTTCCTCTCCGTAGAGGTCCTGGCTTCCCGTCAAAAACCAGAACTCATAACCAGACAATGACTTTTCCAATGTGTCCATTCTTTTTCACTCCTTTTTATCTTTATGTGTTTTTTCTATTCAATGTTCTCAATCGCGGCCTTCTCGATTGCCAGGCCCTTCGTGTAGCGGGTGAAGAATTTGTTGAACCCTTCAACGTCCTCAGGCTTTGGCTCCACAGTCGTCTTCTTGCTCGAAGCGAAAACCTTCTTCTCAAGCCATGAGTCAAGGCTCTCCCCGTTTCCGTTCACAAGGTAGGAAGCGAGAACCGCCATTCCCCAAGGGCCGCCCTCGCCCGCCGTCTCCAAAGCGGAAACCGGCGTGTGCAAAGCCGCCGACATGACAGAAAGTCCGACCTCGGCAGTCTTGAAGAAACCTCCGTGACCTGTGAGAGTGTCGATTTTTACGCCCTCCTTGTCGAAGAGAATGTCCATTCCAGTCCTGAGTGCGCCCAAAGCCGTGAAAAGCTGCGCGCGGATGAAGTTCGCCATGGTGAAGGACGCGTGCTGGCTCCGCACGAAAAGCGGCCGCCCCTCGCCGAGGGCCGTGATGCTCTCGCCTGAAAGATAGTTGAACGGAAGAAGCCCTCCGCAATCCTTGTCCCCCTTCAAGGCGGAAAGGAGCAGCGTCGAATAGAGCTTGCCCTTGTTGACAGGGCTTCCAGTGACAGAAGAAATCACCTCGTCGAAGAGCGAAACCCAGTGGTCGAATTCTCCCATGCAGTTGTTGGCGTGGGCCATGGCGACGAGCGCGCCGTCCGGTGTCGTGACCAAATCGATGAGACCGTTGTAGGCCTTGGACAAATCCTTCTCCAAGACGACCATGGCGAAGACCGACGTTCCCGCGGAAACATTTCCAGTGCGCTTCGCCACGCTGTTCGTGGCAACCATGCCGGTTCCGGCGTCGCCCTCAGGAGGAGCCATTCTCGCTCCGGCTTCCAAGTCTCCTGCCGGGTCGAGAATCTTCGCGCCCACTTCTGTGAGAACTCCAGCATCCTCTCCCGCGAGAAGGACTTTCGGAAGGATTTGGCCGAGTTTCCACGGATATTTCTTGTCCGCCACAAGGGCATCGAATTTTTCAATGAAATTTTTGTTGTAGTCTTTTGTGGCGGTGTCAATCGGGAACATTCCTGAAGCGTCGCCTATTCCGAGAACTTTCTTTCCTGAAAGTTTCCAGTGGATGAAGCCAGCCAAGGTAGTGAAGAAAGCCACGTCCTTCACATGCTCCTCTCCGTTCAAAACCGCCTGGTAGAGGTGGGATATGCTCCAACGCTCGGGAATCGGGTAGCCGAACAAAGAAGAGAGCTTTTCAGAAGCCTCTCCGGTGATTGTGTTGCGCCAAGTCCTGAACGGAACGAGAAGGGAGCCTTTCCCGTCGAAAGCCAGATAGCCGTGCATCATCGCGGAGAAGCCGAGCGCGCGGATTTTCTTGAGCGGAACGCCGAATTTCTCTTTTACGTCGCGCTTCAAATCGGCGTATGCGGACTGCAGACCGGAAATGATTTCTTCCTCGGAATACGTCCAAATGCCGTCCACGAGGGAGTTTTCCCAAGTGTGGCTTCCCATCGCCTGCGGAGCGTTGTCAGAATCGATAAGGACAGCCTTTATCCTTGTCGAGCCAAATTCAATTCCGACGATAGCGTTGCCGGATGCAATCAAGTCTTTGATATTTTCCATTTTTTCCTCTTTTTTAGATTTCACTTTTATATCGAATCCATTGTAAATCCGTTATCGAGAAATAGCAAAATATTTATTTCAATTTTTTTTGAATTAAATCAGATAAAGTTGATTTACAAAAGGAAAAACTCACTTGATGACTTTCAACGACTCGTGGTCGATTGTGAGGGCGACTACAACAAGGAATATGATTCCCTTCACGAGCTGCTGGGTGGCCGACACGGGGAAGACCATCGGAAGAGCCTTCTCAAGGACACAGTAGGTCAAAGTTCCGAGTATTATGTTGGAGAACCTGGCCTTCGCGCCGCCGGAAATCGGCATTCCGCCAAGAACCAAAGCGATGAGAATCTGCGTTTCAAGCTGTCTTCCCGCAGTTCCCGTAATCGCTCCGACATGGACGACATTTATGAACGAAGCGAATCCCGTGATGGCGCCGGAAGCCACATAGACAATGAACTTTGTAAAATCGGGACGGCAGCCTGAAAATTTCGCCGCGATTTCACCCGCGCCAATCGCTCGCAAGTCGAAGCCGACCCTGGTGAAGTGCCAGACGACGAAGACGGCCACAAGGACGACTCCCATCAAGAGGAACTTGAACCAAGTCAAGTCGAGGGAGACGACATTGTAGCTGGCCGGGACAGGGCCACCCGTCGTAAGGTACTTGCAGAGTCCGCGGAAGAAATACTGCGAGCACATGGTGACGATGAACGAGGCTATCTTGAACTTCACATGGAAAAATCCGTTGAAAGCGCCCATCACGGCACCGGCAAGAATCGACGTCAAAATGGCCAGGGGGATGCTGTAGACGGAAACCCAGCAGAATATTATCGATGAGAGACCGAGTATCGAGCCTTGGGAAAAATCCAGCCCTCCTACAGTCATTATCAAGAAGACACCGCAACAGCATGTCATCAAGACAAAGACTTGGCTCAACATGAGGCTGAGGTTCTTTATTTGAATGATTTTTCCACCGGTCAAAATGGAAAAAAGAACAACGATGCCAACAAAACCGAACAGGGGACCGAAATTTGAAAAAATCTCCTTGATTTTCGCTTTCTTGGCCAATTTCTCTTCTGTTATATTTTTTTCTGCGACTGCATTGGTCATATTAATCTCCTAAAAACGATTCCGAACAAGACAGCAGCTGAAGCAAGAGCTGCATCCTGAGCGGAAAAACTAAATCATCTTCACGATAAGGTCCTTCTCGCCAAGCCGCTCATCCCTCTTGAACTCACCGTTTAAGCGTCCATCCTTCATTATGAAGATGCGGTCGCTCATTCCGATAAGCTCTGGAAGCTCCTCCGAAATCATGATTATGGACTTGCCCTTCTTCTTCAGCTCCGTCATCAGAGCGTAGATATCGGCCTTGACCTT
>CAMHLH010000256.1 GCA_946185925.1 uncultured Treponema sp. | reverse complement strand
GGATTGGCGCTGTCGTTATCTCCCGCGGTGGGATTGGCGCTGTCGCTCGCCGAAACATCATTGCCAAGCAAAGCCTGAATTTCTTCTTCGCTTAACGCCGACGCCGCGACAACATCCTCCATCGTATCACTGTCATCGTACTTGTCAAAGTCCGTGAAAGCGGAGTCAATCGTGGTCGCTTCGACGCCCGGCGCCGTGACGCCTTCATTCAAAGTGTCTTTCATGATGTCCGTCAACGACAGTGTCAGAACGTTGAGTTTTTGACTGTCGGTATCGGAGGTATTGTTGACATAGGCCTGTACTGCCGCGTCGAGTTTGTCCATGTCCAGTCCCTGCGTGCCGAGGCCGTCTTGCAACGTCTCGTTCAGGGTTTCTTCGAGGACTGTACGCAAATTCGACTTGAAGTTTGCAACGGCTGTGGCATCGTCAATCTGCTTGTCCGCCTTCTCCGTGTTATACTGGCTGATGGCCTGTTCGACCGCCGATTCGTTTACGGTCGCGCTGGACATAGAGTTTGTTATCAGGTCAGACATGGAGTCGACGATGGTTTCGCTTCTGATGGACTTGATAATTTCACCAAGCTTTTCTTTCAAAGCGTCGCCGCTCAAGTTGGTCAAGTTCTGTTCCATAAGTCTGGAGCAAGCGGTCTCGACGATTTTGTCAACGTCCAGTTGTTCGATGGTTTCCTCCTGCGCGATTTCGTTCAGGGCCTGCCGAATGACAATCTCCAACTGGTCTTTGATTCCGTCTTCGTACATGGACTTCGCATACGCCACGGAATCCTCTGCAATGGCTTCAACTTTCCCGCACTGTGACATGGTGAAATCAATGGCGGCTTTGTTGATGCCGATGTCGCTGGCGATAGACTTCAGAACGTCCTTATTGAGTGTTTGCATGAGGGAATCTCCGACGAGGTTCTTCATGGCGGTCATGAGGGCGTTGGAGTCGGTGAAGTCGAGGTCGCCCAAGGCAAGGAGATTGTTGAAAGTGACTTCGAACGCCTTATCACTGAGGCCGAGCGCGTCCAAGCCGTCTTTCAAAAGTCCGTCCGCCGCGCTTTGGAGCGTAGACCGGAGGGTTTCTTCGACAGAGGCGCTCAACTGCGCCTGCGTAAGTTGTCCGTTGCGGTAGCGTTGATATCTGCCGAAAACACTACTCACCGCGCTTGCGTCAATGCCGACGGAGTTCAGGCCGTTTCTCATAACCTTCTGCGCGATAGTGACAAGTTGGTCTTCGGCCAAATCCGTGAGCTTCGCGCTGAGTTCTTCTTCGCTCATTTCGCCCTGCGCCTGCAATTCCTTGTATTGCTCGATAACGGAATCGAGGATACTGGAATTGAGGCCAATGTCTTTCAGGCTTTCTTTCAAGCCCGTGGGGACGAGTTTGCTGTCGAGGAACTGCGTTGCGGTGGCGGACAGGGCGTCCAGCAACGTGTCGGTCAGGGACTGCTTGAGAGATTCGGCCACAGGGTCGAGGTTCTCCAGCGTGTCGTACTGAGAAAAGAGGATGGATGCCGTTTTCGTGTCCACGCCGGCCATTGTGACGAGTGTCTCCAAATTTTCGGTATTATTCAGGAGAGCCGTCAGCGTTTCCTGCGCAATTTCGTTCAGTTTCGCGGTCAGGGTATCCGTGTTCATGGCGGACAGGTTGTCGATGTCCATCAACTTATCGAAAGCGAGGTTGAACGCTTGGTCGGCGAGGTCGAGCTTGCTGAAGCTGTCCGGGAGCAATGCGTTCGCGGCATTTTCCAAGGCGCTTGTCAGCGTCGGTTTTATAACGACTTTGAAGGCGTCCCTGTCCAGTTCTCCGCTGGAGAGTTTCCCAATGCTGTCAAGGGCGGTGTTGGCGAGGTCCGAATCGAGATTGAACATATCCAATCCGGTCTTGACGGCCTTTACCATATTCTCTCCCGTCATGAGTTTGTCCAAGGTTTCCTTCACAATGGAGTTCATAGCGTCGGACAATTCGTCGGGGGTGAGGTTGGTCAGGTTTTCGACCGCCATCAGTTTGTCGAGCGCCTCGTTGAACATGTCGTCGGTGAGGCCAAGGTCTTGGAGGCTTGCGGGCAGAATCTCTTCCGCGGCAAGTTTGAGGGCGGTTTTCAGGCTGGTCTTCATGGTAGCTCTCAGGGCGGTTTCGCCGTTGAGTTCTCCGGAGGCGTAGCCAGCCATATTATCGACCAGTTCGTTTGTGAGGTCGGAGTCAAGATTCACCGCCTGAAGGCCCATCTTGGTAATTTTGGCGAGATTGTCCGCTGTGAAAATTTCGTCCAGCGCGTCTCTGACGGCGGAGTCAATCGCGGCGGAGAGTTCGTCGGCGCTCATATTCGTGAGGTTGCCAACCCGCGCCAGTTTCGTAAAGGCGATGTCAAAGGCGTCGTCGCTGAGATTGAGCATATCCAGTCCGCCGGGCATGACCTGTTCGGCGGCGAGTTTCAACGCCGACTTCATAACGGGTTTCAAAGTTTCCTTGAGCGCTTCCTCATCGTCGCTGACAAAAGCGGCAATGCCGTCAACCGCGATATTCGCCATATCGGAATTGATGTTCAGCGCGTTGATACCGGCCTTAAGCACCTTGGCCGCATTGTTTCCGGTCATGAGTTTGTCGAGCGTTTCGCTGGCAACCTCGTTGATACGCGCGGAAAGCTCCTTGGCGGAGAGGTTCGCAAGGTTGTCGACCTGCATCAGCTTGTCGAGGGCCTCGTTGAACATCGCGTCGGTCAGGCCGAGTTCCTCAAGGCTTGCGGAGAGGACTTCTTCGGCGGCAAGTTTGAGGACGGTTTTGAGGCTGGTTTGCAAGGTGGCCCTCAGCGCGGTTTCGCCGTTGAGTTCTCCGGACGCGTAGCCGGCCAGATTATCCGCCAGCGTGTTGGTGAGGCTGGAATCAAGGTTAAGGGTGCGCAGGGCCGTTTTGGCGAGACTACCCAGAGTTTCCGCAGTCATGACTTTATCCAACGCGCTCTGCGCGGCGTTGCTGATGGCCTCGGAGAGTTCCGCGGCGGTCATGTTCTGCAGCGTGTCGATGTCGAATTTCATCAACTGCTTGAAGGCCTCGTCAAAGGCTTCGTCGCTGAGGTTGAGGGCGTCAAGTCCGCCGGGGACAATCTGCTCGGAAGCAAGTTTGAGAGCGGTTGTCAGCGCGGTTTTCAGAGTTTCCTTTAGCGCTTCTTCGTCGCCGCTGACAAAGCCGGAGATTCCGTTCGCCACAGTGTTTACCACGTCGGCGTTGACGTTCAGCGCGTTCAGTCCGACCGTGACGACTTTGGTCATATTCTCGGCGGTCAGGAGCTTATCTAACGTCTCCCGGACGACGCTTTCCACGGCGTTGGAAAGGTCGTTCGCGGAAAGGCTGGCAATATTCTCGACCTCCATCAGCTTATCGAGGGCACCGTCCAACATCGTTTCGGTGAAGCCGAGTTCTTCCAGACTGACGGAAGCGAGTTCGTTTGCCGCGAGTTTGAAGGCGGTTTTCAGGCTGGTTTTGAGGGTGGCTTTCAGAACTGTCTCTTCGGTCAAATCGCCGTTTGCGTAATCGGTGAAGCTATCCAGCACATCGTTGGCAATGTCGGAGTCAATATTGAGCGCGTTCAGGCCCATTCTTGTGATTGCCGCGAGATTTTCGGCGGTGATGAGTTCGTCCAGCGCACTTTGCACGGCGTTGTCGATGGCCTCGAAAAGCTCCTCCGCGCTCATGCCGGTCAGCGTATCCACATCGACGCTAAAGAGCTTATTGAAAGCGGTGTCCAAAGCCTTGTCGCCGATGTTGAGCTTA
>CAMHLH010000255.1 GCA_946185925.1 uncultured Treponema sp. | reverse complement strand
CGAAAAAGCCACGGACAATTCAAAAATCCTCTTCGGCTCGGATTTCCCGGTCTCGCATTATTTTGCAACGCACCTTTTCGGGAAGACGCACACGCTTGAGGAAGAGTACATAAGCAACGCAAAAACGCAACTGCCTTCATTGTAGGATGCGGCAGTTTTTCGTTGCCACACGTTTTTTGATTGCCGCTTCAAGATTCCTGAGCGGGCGGGCGGCATCAAATTTCCACAGATTCGGCCCTTTCCATCATCGCGCGGACGGAGTCCTTCCAGTTCTTGACGAACCATGCAGGACTCCGCGGAACCGCGTTCGAGCCTTGGGCGAAAATCCACTCCATGACCGAAAGTATTTGGGTAGAAGAAAATTCAATCCGGGTCTTTCCCTCGTCGTCGAACTCCGTGATTTTCTGGTTGTCCGCCCAGACCCGCTCCTTCACATACTGCCTGCCGTCATCGTAGAAATCGATTACAAAGTCCACATTCGTCTTTGTCGCGTAGGTGCCGAATTTTCCGCCTCCGCACCTCGCTGAAAATTCAAAATCGCCGGGCAGGTCAAAATGCTCAGGCGTGGTTTTGAAGTTCCGCATCCGGTTCAAAGAGAAAATCCGCTCCTCGCCCTTCCCTTCGTCCATTCCGAACAAGAAGCACTGGCCGTCCTCCAGCAGAATCTGGTACGGCTCCACGCGGCGGTGGGTCGTCTCGGTCTTCCACCTTCCGCTGTAGTCGAATTCAACGACGGCGTTGTCCCGAATGGACTCCATGACATTCTTCCAGATTTCCTCGTCCGTCACGACTTTGGGAACCGGAGAAACGGCGATGCGCTTCAAAAGTGCGCTCTTTCCGACTCCCTGCGTGTCGGTCACGAAGTCGATGACGTCGGAAATCGCCTTGTAGACCGGGCTTCCCTCGAAACTCGAAAGGAGAGTCTTAGCGGCCGAAAGGTAAAAGACATCCTCGGCGGAGATGTTGTTCAACGCGAACTCGAAATTCGAGTCGAGGTAGAAGTAGCCGCCTTTCTGCTCGTCGAATTCAAGAGGAGCGTGGAAATTCGTCCGAAGGGTGCTGATATCGCGGTAGATTGTCGCCACCCCGACTTTGCTGTAGCCGGTCTGCTCGCAGTAGAGCCTCTGCAGCCGCGTGATGTCCGGGTACAATCCAGACTTTATCGCGTTGTGGATTATGATGAGCCTCTCAAGCATCTTTTTGTTGAGCTGCCGTGTCTGTGTTTTCTTTCTGTTCTGTTCCATGAACGCAATCATAGCACTGGCGACTATCATTTGATGATAGCAAAAAAAAGATTCCGAAAAATTTTTTCTTTTAGATACTACATCGAACGCCCATCACCCCGTGACGAGTTTTCCGGTCTGCTCGGCCACGGAAATGCGGATTTCCATGCCCGCGTTGAATTCTATCGCGTCCTCGAAAATGCCGTCGGAGAAGACGACACCGTTCTCGCTCATGCTGGAGGTGAGGACAAGGCTCTCTCCGTCAGAGACCTTGCCGTAGACAAGCTCCGCCTGCGTGAAGCGGCTCGGGTACGGCTCTCGCACCTGGAACGTAAGCTCCCTCCTGTCCCATTCGTACGACGGCTCCCGGATTGGCGAAAGATTGAACGCGCGGGCAAGTCCCCGGAATTCCGCCATGACAGATTTGTGCCAGCCCGTCATTCCGAATCCCGTGGAGATTATGATTCCAGACGACGACTGATTTTCGACGTGTTTTCCGTATTTGATTAAGTACCGTGCGGAAGTGTGGTTTCCGACGCCCACAAAGAAATCGTTCACCGCGTAGAGAATCTGACCGTCCTTCGACTCAGCCTTTCCCATCGCGACGCTTTTCACGCTGAACGAGCCTTTTATCACTTTCGGAAGGAGCTTTTCCAAATCACCAGCCTCGAACGGAAGGAGAACGCCGTCGAACCGCGCCGAATCCGGGTTCACGCCGATTAATGGCTGACCGGAAAGATATTTCATCACGTTGGCGACGAGTCCGTCCTGACCGAGGGCAATCACAATGTCGTCCGCGCCGAAAATCATGTTCGGAAGATATTCCCTGTCGATTTCCTGAAGGCGCGCGAGCGGTCGGACAAGGGCACGCACAGATTCAAGCGCGGCATTGTACGCGGCATCCTCCCTCTCGTAGTCCGAGAAGTCCGCGCCGAGGTGCTCGATGTAGAACCTCGCCTGCTCAACGGTGTTGTAGCGTTTTTTCAGCTCCTCGTATCTCGTCCGCCTCTTCACGAGAACGACTTTGTTCAGTCCCCTGTCCATGACCGCCTCCTCATTTTCCGCACTGGCTCGGATTCATTGCGCCAACAATCGACTGGAGCAAGTCCGGCGTCATGTTCAGGCTTCCGATTTTCTCCGCGTTCTCCCCGATGTTCATGAACGCCTTTGCCATGAGCGCGCCCGGCTCCATCTGTGCCATCGCGCAAGACTCAAGAATCGCAGGGTTGATGTTGTTGTAAGCCTTGACGAGAGCCTCCGCCGCGTACGCCTTGATGTCAGCCTTTGTCTTCTCGTTCGCGGCTGAAAGCTCGGTGAACTCCTTGTTCATCTTCTCAAGCTCAATCTTTCCCGCCATGTCCTGATTGTCAATCTGAATCTTCTTCTGGACCGCCATCTCCCGGAGCGCGTACTCCTTCTCCTGCCGCTCGCTCTCCATCGAAAGCTCCGCCTGCATCGCGCGGAGTTTCATCTGCTGCTCGCGCTCCTCCGCTTCCATCCGCATGTCGAGCTCGCACTTCTGGACGTACTGCTTCATCTCCTGCTCTTTCTCTTCCTTTTCCTTCTCCTTCTCGGCCACGGCGATTTCCGTGTTGATTTCGTTCTCCTTGATGATTCGCTCCTGCTCAATCGCGGCGTTCCGCCTCTTGTAAATCGCGTCGTCCTGCTCCTTGAGGATTTGCTCCCGCGCGGCAGCCTCCAACGCCTTCCGTGTCTCAGGTCGCGGAGTGATTCCCAGAATGTTCACCGAAACGACGCTCACTCCGAGTTTGCTGATTGATTCGTCGCTGCTCAAGCTTTCCTGAATCGCCTTTGCCATCTCGTCCGAAATGCGAAGGACCGCGCGCACGTCCTTCCGGCTCACCTCGCGTATGACAATCGCCTTGATGATGTTGTTTATGCGGTTTTCCAGCGACTCGACCGCATCGAAAATCTTGTCGGACATCTTGACCTGAGGCGTGTACGCAAAATCAAGCATCTTCGCCGCCTTTGCATAATCGGTAATCATGAAAGTCGTCACGCCCTGAACGCACACGCTCTGGTAGTCGCTCGTCACAAGCTCGTCGAACGCAAATTCGCCGTCGAATGCAGTTGACGGAACGACCATTATGCTCGTGGAAAGTTCGTTGAACAGCACCGAAAGCCCAAGCCCCTCTTTTACGACCTGACCTTTCTTGACGACCATGACATACTCGTTCGGATTGAATTTCTTGAACCTCATAATTTCCTCCTTTTGACACACAAAGTAGTTTTTTACTACTTTTTAACAATTGAAATATTAGTAGCAGAATACTACTTTGTCAAGATTTCTTTTTATATTATTGAAAATCAATCCCCGCCATTCCGAACTCGTTTCGGAATCCATTCAGTCCTTTTCCAGAAGCCATTTTATCACGTTCTCGTGGAGAGGCCGGAATCCGCTTGAGCGCGGGCATCGTGAGACAGAGCCTTTTCGGAATCGTCATCCTGTTGCAAAATCGCTTGCGTTTCCCATTTTTTTACAAAAAATTAAAAAAATCTGTATTTTTTAAAATCTGTGTTATAATGTTTAAAAA
>CAMHLH010000254.1 GCA_946185925.1 uncultured Treponema sp. | reverse complement strand
GGAGCAGGCTGCCGTGCTCGGCGCAGGACCTTTCAGGAGCTTTATCGACGCATCGCTTCCATATCAAAGATAATTTTAATCTGCTTTGTGGCGATTTCAATCTTCATGAATTTTTTGCTCTATCCTGTTTTGAGCCGCTCGAATTCCATGTCTCCCGATATTTCAGCCGGCAGCGTGGAATTTGTCGTCCCCTTTTTGAGGACGCCGTCGAGGGGGGACGTTGTTCTTGTTCAGAACCACGGGTCTGCGGATTTGAACATTGTCAAACGCTTTTTGAACCAGTGCTTCCTTTTTGTGACCGCGAGGCAGTGGCAGCCGTTCGGGGGTGGAAACCGCTCTGGAGCTTTGCCGATGCTCAGGCGTGTCGTTGGGATGCCGGGCGACACCATTTACATCGACAAATATGTTGTCTACATAAAGCCGAAGGGTGAGTCTCATTTTTTGACTGAATTTGAATTGATAGACAAGAAATACGATGTGGAGATTTTCACGGCTCCTACCGGCTGGGACATAAATCTTGGCGCGAAATCCGGCACGAAGCAGATTGTGCTTGGTGATGGCCAGTACTATCTCCTCGGCGACAACCGCATGGAATGCATGGATTCTAGACTGTGGGGGGCGGTGAAGAAGAGTGCCATAAAGGGCAGGGTCGTTCTCCAGTATTTTCCTTTCAATAAAATCAAGGCGTTTTGATTTTGGAATCTTCTCTTTACGTCCACATTCCGTTTTGCCGAAAAAAATGCGACTACTGTGATTTCTACAGCATTCCGTCGTCCGCGAGAAAGGCCGATGGAAAGTCGCTTTCCAATGATTTGACCGACGACTATATAAATTCGGTGGTCGCCGAGGCCCGCTTCTATGCGGATTTCTACGGAATCGACCATTGGGGGACGGTTTACGTCGGTGGTGGCACTCCAAGCCTTCTTTCGCCGAAGCAGGTTGAAAATCTTTTTTGCGGAATCGGAAAGGCGGCTTCCTTCGATGAAAAATCAGAGGTCACGGTCGAGATGAATCCCGACGACGTCTGTCCTGGGCTTTTGGAAGCCTGTTCCGCTTCTGGAGTGAACCGTCTTTCCTTGGGCGTCCAGGCTCTTGACGACTCCGCCTTGGCCGCTGTGCATCGAGGCTGCTCTTCCGCGTCCGCCCGTGCCGCCTTGGAACTGCTCGATTCTTCTTGGGGTGGCAGGCTTTCCGTCGATTTCATAGCCGGTCTTCCGAAGCAGACGTTCTCTTCTTTTGAAAAACAGTTTGATGAAATATTCCGCTTGAAAAAGATAGACCACATCTCCCTTTACACGCTCACCATAGAGGACGGCACTCCGCTGGGGAAAAAGGTCGAGAGCGGGGAGGTCGGTTTCTCGTTTGACAAGGCCGACAGGATGTGGATTTTGGGAAGGAACATTCTCGAAAGAAACGGATTCATGCAGTATGAGGTCTCGAATTTTTCAAAACCGGGTTTTGAGAGCAGGCACAATTCTTCTTATTGGAAACTCCGCAACTACATTGGATGCGGAGCCGGAGCCAGCGGAACATGGTATGGGGCCGACCTACGCGACGACGAGGCCCTTCGCTGGACTAACACCAGATCCGTCCCTGCTTATGTGGATTTTTGGAAAAGAGGGGGGGGCTTTCCTTTGGAAAGGAATGCCGAAGAGAGCGGCCTGCTCCGCGATTGCGAACGCTTGGACAGAAGAACTCTCGAATTTGAATACTTGATGATGGGCTTCCGCATGCGCGAGGGGGTTCTCGAAGAGGATTTCGGGCTGCGTTTTGGAAAAAGCCTTCTGGATTACAAGAATGCTTCCGGGGTGACTTTTTCCCGGGTTTTCTCGGAGTGGAAGAAAAACCGTCTGGCTTCCCTTGTGGAAACTTCGGACGGCAATCGCTATTGCCTAAACCGCCGCGGTATTCTTCTATTGAACCGCTTCCTTGAGTCTCTCATCTGACTGCTTCGCTCTGGATTCCGCAGTTTGTGGATGTCGGGATGCTTATCGTGAATTCCGTTCCAATTCCCCGCTGCGACTTCACGTCGATTTTCCAGCCGTGCGTTGTGATTATCGTTTTGACAACGGACAGTCCGATTCCCATTCCGCTTTCCCGCCTTGAATTTGTGCCTCTGTAGAAAAGGTCGAAAATCTGGTCGATGTCCTTCTTTTCTATTCCGCTTCCTGTGTCCGCTATTTTCAGTTCGATTGCCGAGTCGACTTGCTTGGCTGATATGCGAATGGAGTCCCCCTCCTGCGTGTAGCGAACCGCGTTTGTGAAGAGGTTTTCCAGCGCCCTCTGGAAAAGCAGCTTGTCGAACGGAATTTCTATGTCCTCTGGAATGTCGATGTCGCTCTCTATGTCGCGCTTGTATATGCCGCCGAGCGTGACAAATCCCTGGGCGAATTCCTTTATCGCCGGGGTGATTTTCTGTTTTTTCAGCTGCTGCTGCCATTCGGTCTGGTTCAGTTTGACGAAATTTATGAGTGTGTTTATCATCGTTTCGAGTTGCTCTGTCTTGGCTCCGATTATTTCAATCGGCTTTTTCATTTCCTCGACAGTCTCGAAAACTCCGTCACCCATGGCTTCCGTGTATCCTTTTATGACTGCGACAGGCGTTCTTAGGTCGTGGCTTATGCCCATGATGAACTTCGTCCTCCGCTCGGAGTCGTCCTTCAAATCGAGCCGCATCCGCTCCAGGTTTTTTGTGAGCCGCGTTATTTCGTTGTCGTCCTTGTGGACCTTGCTTTCGATTTCCGCATCCAAATCCCCGGACGCTATCCTCTGCGTGTGTTTTTCGAGCAGCGTTATCGATTTTGTTATGGTGTTGGAGATGTGGATGGTCATGATGATGCAGAACGCTTCCGTCGTTCCGATTAGGCCTATTGTCCACAAAAGCAGCCTGTCCCATCTCTTTCCGTGTTTTTGCTCGTCGGTAAAGTCCCTGTTCACACGGCTTATCAGCAGGACGTCGGCATCGCTGTCCTTCAGGGGCGGTGAGACAATCTGGTAGAAATATGTGTTGCTGGTGTCGTTCATGTACCCGAATATAACCTCGTCGGTTATTGCGCTCCGCCCTGCGAATTCCGCGAAATTCGTCATGAGGATTTCCGAGTGGTTTGCGATTATTATGAATTCCACTTCCGGTGGGAGCGTCTTCATTATTTGCCTTAGAACCTTCGTGTCCCTTTCGGACATGTTCAGGTCTTTCATCTTTCGAATTTGCTCGGAGCCGTTCATCAGAATCTTGTCCGGTCTGGTGAGATACCTGTGGATGGGCAGGAAAAGTGAGCAGAGAATCGGCACCGCTATTATGCCGAACTGGAAGAGCCTGAACTGGTTTTTTATATTCATCTTCTTTTTTCCGTTTTTTTTCTATTCGCGAACGAATTTGTAGCCCATGCCGAATTCCGTCCTGAAATATTTGGGAGATGACGGGTCGTCCTCAATCTTTTTCCTTAATCTTTGTATGTAGACCGCCACGGCCGTCATGTCCCCGAATTCCGACTTCCAGACTTCCTTGTAGATGGTTTCAGGATTCACGGCTTCTCCCTCGTGCTTTATCAGAAATTCGAGCACTTTGTATTCCTTTGTGGACAGCGGGATTTTTTCCGTGCCTTTTTTTAGCACGCAGCTGTTGAGGAGAACTTTGTAGGGACCGAACGCGAACGAGTCCTCTGCGGCCGCCGATACTTCGGAATTTCTCCTCATATTTGCGTTCACCTTCGCCACCAGGACCCTGGGGGAGAATGGCTTTGTGACGAATTCGTCCGCTCCGACCCCCAGCGCCTTTATGATGTCCTCGTCC
>CAMHLH010000253.1 GCA_946185925.1 uncultured Treponema sp. | reverse complement strand
ACCAGCGACACACGGATTAACAGTCCGTTGCTCTACCGACTGAGCTAAGGGATCAGACGCGATGTGCGGGGCTCGAACCCGCGATCTCCGGCGTGACAGGCCAGCGCGATAACCAACTTCGCTAACACCGCATCAACAAGTGATGAAATTAAATATATAGATTTTGAGATTTTTGGTCAAGCATAAAAACAATTTTTTTTGAAAAAAAAATGCATTTTTCTCATTCCAAAAACGCATCCCTTCCGTGTAAGAAAAATTTTACAATAAGTGCGGAAAGAATTGTGTTATCATCATAAGGATAATTTTTATTCGGGGGTAATAATGAAAGGCAGAAAGTCGGTATCGAGGATGATATGCGTGGCCATCGCAATAGGTCTTCTCCTCTACTCCTCTGTGCTGAGCCTGGTCGTGAACCACAATCTCGACTCAGGGCTAGAAGGATATTTCGAAGAGGAAGCGAAAACGCTGTCAACCGTGCTGACCAATGAAATCGGCAAATCGTCAAGCGAAATGGAGAAAACGGCGAACTGGCTCAGGGCGGAGCTTGAGCGGGCGTACGACAAGGAAGGATTCGAACAGGACACGATGGACACGCTCTCGGCGGAGGCGCAGAAAGTATTCGGAGTTGAGACCGTCATGATTTTCGACGCGAATGGAAGACAAATCTCGAATTCAAAATTCGGCACGTCGCAGAAGTCGGACATACTCCAGAAGGCATTGGACGGACAGGTGCAGTCCGACCTGGTGAAGAACGGCGACGACCTCTACGCGCTCGCGGCAGAGCCTATCATGAACGAGGGGAAAATCGTTGGAGCCGTCGTTGCGAAAATCCGCGCGTCCACGGACGAAATTGTCGACTTCGTATCCACATGCACGAACTGCGTCTCGACCATATTCTCAGGCGAAAAGAGAGCATACACCAGCATTCCCGGCATGAAAGGCTCATCGATAGCGGACTCGGCACCAATCAAAGACGCCGAGAACGGAAAGTCAACATCAATAGTCACGACGATAAACGGCGAAAAGTACATCGGCTACTACTATCCGCTCACAAACAAGGGAGGAGCATATCTCACCACGCTCTTCATCGCAAAGGAGCTAAAATCGGTAGACCTCGTTAGCAACAAGATTTTCAGGCCGCTCTTCATCATCATCGTTTTGTCCACGCTCTTCCTTGTCATGGCGATGATTCTCCTTCTCTACAGGAAGATAATAGTTCCGATGGGGGCGATAACGACGGCCGTGGAGAACCTCTCCTCCGGGGACGCGGATTTGACGAAAAGGCTCTTCACCAAAGGAAACGACGAATTCACAAGGCTCGGCAAGGGAGTCAACAAATTCATACAGATGCTCCAGGACATCATAAAGGAACTGAAGAACTCGCAGATGAAAATTTCGGACGCGACGGAGAACCTCGGCTCAAGCGCGCAGCAGTCGGCGGCGGCCACGGCGGAGATTCTTGCGAACATCCACTCGGTCAGGAAACAGTCAGAGAACCAGGCAGCCGCCACAAAGAACACGGCGAGCGTGCTTGAGTCGAGTTCCGTCACGGTGGACGGTCTGAGCCGCCTCATCGACAGCCAGACGGCCAGCGTCACGGAAAGTTCCGCGGCGATAGAGGAAATGCTCGGAAACATAACGGCGGTGACAAGCTCGGTGAAGAAGATGGCGGGAAGCTTCGGCGAACTGAGCGAGACAGTGGACGACGGAAAATCCAAGCTCGCATCAGTGGACGAGAAAGTGAACCAGATTGCGGAGCAGTCGAAGATGCTCATACAGGCGACTTCAGTCATAACGCAGATAGCGTCCGAGACAAACCTTCTCGCCATGAACGCGGCAATCGAGGCCGCCCACGCGGGCGACGCAGGCAAGGGATTCAGCGTCGTGGCGGAGGAAATCAGGAAGCTCGCCGAGAATTCCGGCAACCAGTCGAAGAACATAGCGTCGGAGTTGAAGACGATAACAAGCTCGATTCAGGAAGTCGTGAACCTTTCAAGCGACTCGCAGGCGGCGTTCGGGGACATCGTGTCGCGGCTGGACTCCACCGACGTGATAATGCGCGAGATAAACAACGCGATGGAGGAGCAGCAGACGGCCTCCAAGCAGATTTTCGAGGCACTGGGCAACGTCAAAGACCAGTCGCTCGACGTGAGCGAGAAGGCAAAGGCCATGAACGAGGGAATCAACAACGTGGCGAAGGACATGAACACGGTCACTCAGATTTCAATGACAATCCTCGGAAGCATGGACGAGATGACGGCGGGAATGCAGCAGATTGGAGACGCGACGCAGAACGTGTCCGACATGGCGAATGAAACCCGTGACAGTGTGGACATCGTGAACGTCAAACTAGGACAGTTCAAGGTATGACAAGCCAGAACCAAATCACGGAAGGAAAAATCTGGAAATCGCTGCTGGCGTTTTTCTTTCCGATATTGATAGGCACGCTTTTCCAGCAGCTCTACAACACAATCGACGCGGTGATAATCGGAAAATTCGAGGGGAAGGAGGCGTTGGCGGCTGTCGGAGGCGGCACCGCCGTGTACCTCACCCTCATCGTCGGTTTCTTCGTGGGGGTCTCTTCGGGGGCCGGGGTCGTGATTTCGCAGCTCTTCGGCTCGAAGAACGGAAGGGAAACCGAGAAGGCTGTGCACACCGCGCTGTCCCTCTCTTTCATCGGCGGAATGGTGATGACGGCGTTCGGAATCGTCACCGCGGACTGGGTGCTCCGGGTGACGAAAACGCCAGAGGAGATTCTCTCACTTTCCCTCACCTACCTGCACATCTATTTCGCCAGCATGGTACCGATGTTCGTCTACAACATGGCGAGCGGAGCGATGCGGGCCGCGGGCGACTCGAAGACGCCGCTCTACATACTCATCGCGGCCGTCGCCACGAACATAGCACTGGACACGCTCTTCGTCGTCTTTTTCGGCTGGGGCGTGAAGGGTGTCGCGTGGGCAACGGTCATAAGCCAGGCGGAGTCCATGCTCGTCTCCCTCGTACTGCTTGCAAGGAGGAAGGACAGCATCGCGTTCAGCTTCAAAAAGCTCTCGTTCTCGCCAGGCATTCTCTCCAAAATGCTGAAAATCGGCTTCCCTGCTGGGATTCAGACGACATTCTACAGCCTCTCCAACATCATCATCCAGTCCGCCATAAACTCGTTCGGAACCGTCACGATAGCGTCGTGGGCGGCGTTCTCCAAGATAGACGCGGCGTTCTGGACAATCGTGAGCGCGATGGGAATCTCGGTGACGACATTCGCGGGACAGAACTACGGAGCCGGAAAATACACGAGGCTCAGGAAGTGCATGTGGCAGTCCCTCGCGATGACGGCGGCTTTCACGGTGGCGGCCTCGCTCATCTTCACGCTAACGGGCAGGCTCTGCTTCTCGCTCTTCACAAACGACGCGGAAGTAATCGAAGACGGAATGAGAATCCTCAAATTCCTCGCTCCGTTCTGGCTCACATACATCTCGATAGAAATCCTCTCCGGAGTCACGAGGGGAACGGGAGACTCCTTCTTCCCGATGGTGATTTCGCTCTTCGGAATCTGCTTCCTCAGAATCGCATGGCTCTTCACCGCGGTGCCGAAATTCAACACGGTCAAAAGCGTCCTCTCAAGCTACCCGCTCACATGGATAGCTACGAGCGTCGCATTCTGGGTATATTGGTACTCTGGAAAATGGCTACACAGGAACTGAAAAAATGCAAAGCAAACTCTACAGCCTCATAGACAAGGCGTTCTTCGACTTCAAGATGCTTGAAAAAGGCTCACGGATTCTAGTCGGCGCGAGCGGAGGCAAAGACTCCACCCT
>CAMHLH010000252.1 GCA_946185925.1 uncultured Treponema sp. | reverse complement strand
GCAGCGAGACATCGAATTTCGAGGCGTTTCCGCCAAGGATGTTCAACACCCAGTCGTATCCGGGGAAAGTCACGCAGACAATCGATTTTTTAGCGGCGAAGGAAAGGCTTGCCGCCGACAAAAGCAAAAGGCACAAAACTGATTTCACAATATTCTTCATTTTCTCATTCTCCATATAAATAATTTTCACGCAAGGCACTGTTCCAGTCTCGAAACGATTTTCGCCTTGTTGTAGTTCTTGCCGATAAAGACAATCTGGTTGATTCTGTCGCCGTACTCAGGGTCCCACGACTTCCTCAACTCCTCGTCGCCCTCAAGGCACTCCTTCTGCGTAGCCTTGTCCAAGGCCGCGACCCAGTAGGCAACCGCCATCACGGAAGAATTGCGGCCGGCCTGCTCGAACAAGAGCACGTCCTGCGGCCTGTCCTTGAACCAGATGTAGCCCTTCGCGCGGATGAGCTCCTTCGGGAAGTCCTCGTTGATGAACTCCATGAACTTCTTCTGGTCGAACGGCTTCTTGTACTCGTAGGCGAAACTGCTGATTCCGTACTCGTCCGTGAATCCCCTGTTCTTGTCGGAAAGGGAATTTATGGCCTTCTGGATGGCTGACGAAGAATCGACCATCTCGTAGTTGAACTTCTGCGTCGAAGTTATTCTGTCGATTTCAACTTTGCCCTGCGAAGTCTTGATGATTTCGGCCTTCGGCTGGAAGTCGCGGATGATTTTGATGACCTGCTCAATCTGCTCATCGTCAAGCAAATCAACCTTGTTCAAGACAATCGTGTTGCAGAATTCAATCTGGTCCACGATGAGCGTCGTTATGTCGTTGGAAGCGAGGTTGTTCTCGTCCTTCTCGTCGTAGTTCTGCAAGTCCGTCATGAATTCGCGGTAGATTCTGTCCGCGTCCACGACCGTGACGATGTTCGAAAGATACACGTTCGTGTCTGGATTGTCGTCCTCGAACGCGAGGAACGAAGCCGCGATGGCTCCCGGGTCGCTTATGCCCGAAGCCTCCACGAACACGGTCTCAATCGAGTCGTCAGCGGAAATCTCCTCCACCTGCTTAATGAATTCTTCCCTGAGAGTGCAGCAGATGCAGCCGTTCTGCATCTCGTACATCTTGCTCTCGGCAACTGCGGAGCCGTTCTTCTTGATTATGGCCGCGTCGATGTTGATGCTCCCCATGTCGTTCACGATGAGGGCGACGCGCCTTTCCTCCTGGCGAAGGATTTCGTTCAAAAGTGTCGTCTTTCCCGACCCCAAATAGCCTGTTATGAGAGTCACTGGCTTCTTCATTTTCATTTTCCTTGTGATTTTTTCTTTGATTTTTTGCTGAAACTGCCTTCAAAACTGAAAAAGGCGGTTGAAATTTGAAAAGAAAACAAGGAATCTAATCGTTGAGCCGGATTTTTTGGGACACCAAGGTGCTTGTATTGAAAACTGACTTCCGAGAAAGGTGAAAATCAATTCTTTTCCAGCCATGAAAAGCGGCGAATGCATGGAAAGCGGCGAATGCGAGCGCGAGAAGCTTGAGGTTCTGCTCGCAAATCTGCACGACCAGGCAGACAGGACAATCCCCGCCTGAAATTTCATGCTTGCAATAGTGGTGGAGCTCGTGGGCGACGAGTACCGAAGAAGCGAAAGTGAACAGCAAGACGACGACGGCGAACGCTTTTTTAAATTTGTTCATTTTTGAGTTTGAGTTCTGCATTTCTGGCAAATCCCGTTCAAAGAGGAAAGGTTCAAGTTTATCTGCAAACCCAAATCTTCCGAAAGCGACTTGAGATACTCGGCTGTCCTCTCGTCCGAAAGATGGATGACCGAACCGCACTTGCAGCACTGGAAATGAATGTGCTCCGCGCAGTGGTTCTCCTCCTCCGCGTTCTGGTACACGAACGAATCCGAAATCATCGACTTGTGCTTGATGAGCCGTCCGCTCTCCGTCATCTTCTCAAGATTCCTGTAGACTGTCGTCTTGTTCACATCCACACCGTTCTCTTTCAAGAACGCCGACAGTTCCCCGGCCGTGAATCCATGCTCCATCTTGGACTGGATGAACTGAGAAATCAAATCTGTCGTCTTCGTGTGGTATGACTTTTGCAACATGGTTGCAATTTACAGGATAAAGGAATTTTGGTCAAGAGACGCTGCGGCCAACCCGCATTTTCCTAGGACACATCGGGACGAAGGCAGCGTTCCCTGGACGCGAATACGACCGACACAACAAACGCCAGAGCGTCCGCCACGCAGCCTGCGAAAAGAAGCCCCTCCAGACCGAACAGGGCGGGAAGGACGATAATCAGCGGAAGAAGGAAGAGAATCTGTCTCGTCAATGCCAGGAAAAGCCCAATCTTCGGCTTTCCGATTGCGGAGAAGAAGGTCGAGGTGAGCGGCTGGACGTTGTTCAAGAAAGTGCAGAACATGTAGATTCTGATGTACTTCACCGCGAATTCCGTGTACAGCGGAGAGGAGCCTTTTCCGAACAGGGAGATTATCTCCGAGGGAAAAATGAAGAAGACAAGGAAAGCGCAGATTGAAAAGACTGTGCCCGCGTTCCTCGCCTTCCTGAACGCGTCGCGCGTCCGAGCGTAGTTCCTGGCTCCGTAGTTGAACGACGCAATCGGCTGCAGCGCGTGCGAGAGGCCTATGCAGACCGAGAAGTAGAGCTGGGAAAGCTTCATGGAGATTCCCACGACGGCGATAGGAATCTCCACGCCGTAGACTGAGAGCGCGCCGTAGTGCTTCAAGGTGTTGTTCGTTGCGATTTGCACGAGCATCATGGCGATTTGGTTGAAGCCCTGGCTCATTCCGAGGTTCATTATCCTCGCGACAGATTTGGGTCTCGGAACGAAATCAAAAAGCGAAAGCACCACCGTCCGAAAATGCGCGATATGGAAAACCGCTATCGAGGCCGAAAGAACCTGTCCGATTACAGTCGCCAAAGCCGCCCCCTTCATGCCCCAGTCGAAGCCGATTACGAAAAGCGCGTCCAGGGCCGTGTTCACGATTGCGCCGGAAAGATTGCAGAGCATGGCGACGAGCGGTTTTCCGTCAGCGCGAATCAGGTGCCCGCCCGTGACGGAGATTATGAGGAAGGGAAAGCCGACAGCCGTCACCCTCGTGTATTCGAAGGCGAACGGAAGAATCTTTTCGGAAGCCCCGAAGAGGAAAAGCAGATTCTCAAGGAAAAGCTCAGTCACGACGGATATGCAGATTCCGACGAGAAAAGCCGTGGAGAAAGCGTTTCCGACGAAACGTGGGGCGGCGTCCCTTTTTCCGGCGCCCATCGACAGATTGAAAGCCGCGGCTCCGCCTATTCCAAAGAAGAGCGAAGTCGAAGTGCACAGTGTCGAAAGCGGAAAGGCGATGTTCGTGGCGGCGTTTCCAAGTTCCCCAACATAGTTCCCGATGAAAATCTGGTCGACGATGTTGTACAAGGCTCCGACCAGCATCGCGATTATCGACGGCACCGCGAATTTCACGAGAAGCGAATTCACGGGCACGGAGCCGAGCGGATTTTCGGCAACGGAAGCGTTTTTATTTTCAATTTTCTTCATTTGTCCTCTTTTTTTTCGAATCATATCATTCACCACTTTTTATTTCAGCGATTATCTTTTCCGCGTTTTCCCTTTGTTTGTAAAAGTCCGCAAGTGTCGATTTGTTTTCGCTGTAGCGCATGAAATCCAATTCCTTTGTCCGCTCTACCAAAAGATGCGTAAAAAACTGTTCCCAGCTGAAAAATTCTTTCGATTCAACATAATCTGCTGGATTCTCCAGAATCTCGTTTATATCTTTCTGTCGAAGCAAACCAGATTTTAATATAAGCCAT
>CAMHLH010000251.1 GCA_946185925.1 uncultured Treponema sp. | reverse complement strand
TCTTGAGAGCCATGTACTTCTTCATGTCGTCCTTAACAGGCTTTATGTACTCGCCATAGCTGTTCTTGAGCCTTCTCTTCTCCGCCTGTGCCTCGTTTATCTCCTTCCTCGGCTTTCCAGGCTCGTGCGGATCGATTTTCTTGAAGGCCTTCTGGGAAATCTCGAAGAATTCCGGCAGCATGATGCCTGCCTGCTTTATGACATCCTTTATGATGTTCTCTCCGTCCTCCATCTCTTTCGAGTACTTGACCTCCTGCTCGGCGGTGAGGAGCTTCTCCTTTCCGATGTCCCTGAGATAGAGGCGTATTGGATCGTCTATGCTGGACTCCTTGTCGCTGTTGACGAGCTTGTGGCTGTTGAAGTCCGCCAAAGCGTCCGCCACCTCCACGTCGATTCCGTCGTCGTCCTTGTCCTCTTCGCCGCCGTCGTCCTCGTCGTCGAGCAAAGACTCCTCCTCGCTCTCCTCCTCCTCGGCCATCTCGTCGATTCCGTCCTCGATGACCTGGACGTTGAGCTTGCTGAGAATCTGGAGAACCTTGTCCATGAGTTCGTTGTTCTTTTCGACAGTCTCTTCAGGAGTGTCCTTGTTCTGCTCTATGCGCAGAATCGTGTTGACCTCCTCGAAAGTGATGACCTGCTTGCCTTTGACAAAATTGACGAGCTTGGTCACCGACGAACCGAGCTTGGCAGCCTCTGCCAAAATCTCGTTGCTCTCGCTGTTCTTGTTTTCTTCTTTCTTCATATTTCCCTTTCCTTAAGTTTTTGCGTTTTCTGCTGTCAGAACTCTCCGCTGTTCAATTGCTTGTCCACGCTCATTTTTTCTTCGAGCAGCGTCTGAAGCTCCTCTCCGTCGTAGGCTGTGGTAAGCAGATTCTGGATGGAGTTCTGCAGCCTCGACTGCTTTTTCACAAGGCATTTCCTCTTTATCATTCTTATGCTGTCCGCCACAGATTGTTCCGTGTTCTTTGCGTATTCTCCCGTGATTACGGATTCGTTTATCATCTGGAGAATTTTTCCGTTGTGGCAGTTGGCCTGCAATGACTCGAAGGAAAACTCGCCTTTTTCGTGGCATTTTTTAAGTGTCGCGAAAAGGCTCCTCGCAAGCGGATTTTCAAAATCCCCCTCGGATAGTTCAGCGTTCATCATGTCGAACAGATTCATGTCTGCTATGACAGCCAGCATTGCCCGGAACTCCGCGTCCGGCTTCACGTCGACGTTTCCTTCCGCGTCGCCTTCCGCGCTTCCGTCCTGGCCCCTCAACACCGAATATGATGTCAGCTTTTCCCTAGCCTGCTCTCGATTTTCGAAATCGTTCCTTATGGAGTCCACGGACAGCCCGATTTTCTGGGCTATCAAGTTCAATGTCGATTCCTTTTGCATGTCCGACTGCAGCGCGTCAACGTAGTCGAAAAGCTCCATGGCTATGTTAGCTTTTCCCTCCGGTGTGTCGACCGGATATTTTTGCGTGAGCGACATCAAAAGGTGGTCGAAATCGAATATAGAGTTCTCCACCTCGTTCGTCAAATAATCCTTCCCAAAATTTATCATTATTTCCGCCGGGTCCTTCCCCCCCTTGAGGTGGATGACTTTGACCGCCAGATTTTGCTTCCTGCACATCAATATTGCGCGCATCGTGGCCTTCTGTCCCGCACCGTCGCTGTCGAACGACAGCAGGACTTCTTCCACCATGCTCTTTACCATGTGCACCTGGTCTTCCGTGAGGGCCGTTCCAAGCGGGGCCACCGCATAGTCGATTCCGCACTGGTGGTAGGCTATGCAGTCCATGTAGCCCTCGCAGAATATGACTTTTTTCCTCTGCCTGATGGACTGCTTCGCGAAGTTGAACCCGAAGAGCGTCTTCCCCTTTTGGAACCACGGCAAATCCCCCGTGTTCAGGTACTTTGCGTTGTTCTCGCTCTCCAGCGCGCGCCCTCCGAACGCCACGACCTCTCCGTTCCTGTCGAATATGGGGAACATGAGCCTGTCGGTGAAGAAGGCAATGTCCTTATAGTTTCGGCTGAAAAGCCCAGATTCCGCCAAAAAATCGTCCGTGAAATTCTTGGACCTCAGGAACCGCTTGAGCCAGAGCCTGTCAGAAGGGGCGTACCCGAGCCTGAACTTTTCTATGGTCTCCAGTGACAGCCCCCTTCCCTTTATGTACTCGAACGCCCTCGCTCCCGGCTGGGTCTGCGTCAGAAGATAGTGGAATGTCACGGACACCCTGTCGTAGAGGGACAGGAAGTCCTTTCTCCGCTTGGCGGACTCGTCGGGGACGTACTCCCCGTCTTCGTACTTCAGCTCTATTCCGTACCGCTCCGCCAGCCTCTCGACGGCTTCGGGAAACGAGACCCCCTCTATGTCCTGTATGAATTTTATGACGGAGCCGCTCGCCTTGCAGCCGAAGCAGTGGTAGAACCCCCTGTCAGCGTTCACGGAGAACGACGGCGTCTTCTCGCTGTGGAACGGGCAGCAGCCGAACCAGTTCACGCCCCTGTTCGTAAGCTGCACATACTCCCCGACCACCGACACTATGTCCGCCGCCTGCTTGACCTCGTCTATGGAGGCCTGGGTTATTATTTTGGGCATCGCGTCAGTTGAACCTCTTCGTCCTGAATTCGGCCGTCGCCCGCGCGTGGGCCTTCAGTGTCCTTGAGAACGTGTGGGCGCCCCTCTCGGAGTCCGTTAGCGTGAAATAGTAGAAGTCGGTCTGCGCGGGGTTGAGAACCGCCGAGAGCGCGACCTTCCCCGGGTTCGATATCGGTCCGGGGGGAAGGGACGACCATTTGTAGGTGTTGTAGGGGCTGTCAATCTTCAGGTCCTTGTACGTTATGATGTCGGGGTGAGGCTTTCCCTGAATCTCCGTTATTATGTACTCGATCGTGGCGCAAGACTCCAGCCCCATTCCCGTCTCCATCCTGTTGATGAACACGCTCGCTATGACGGGGGCCTCTTCGTCAACCCTGTACTCCCTCTCGACGATGGACGCGAGAATCAGCTTCGTGTAGTCGATTCCGTCTGCGTCGCCCTGCCCGTCCAGCATCCTCAGGTTCGTGAAGAAATTCTCCACCATCATCGAGACGACTTCCGGGGCATCCATCTCCGGGTAGAAATAGTATGTGTCGGGGAAGAGGTATCCCTCGCAGTTCGCCGCGTTTATGCCGAACTTCTCCAGAACGGCCCTGTCCGAGGTTGCGGCGATGAAGTCCTCGTACTTGCAGACTTTGTTCTCCGCAAGGATTCTCGCTATCTTCTTCGTCGTGAGCCCCTCCGGAATCGAAGTCTTTATGAAAGCCTGCTTTCCGTCCGCGAAAATCCTTATGACCTCAAGCAGCTCCATCGACTGCGACACCTCGTAGACTCCTGACTTGAACACTATGGAGCCGCCGTAGTCCCTGAGCAGTATCCCGGGAAACCTGACAGCCATGTAGAATACCCTCGCCGAGCGTATCAGCTTTCTTTCCTCGAGCATCTCGGCTATGGCCCTGACGCTCATGCCGGACGGAATCCTCACATACTCCGAGACGGCCGCATCCTTGTCCGGCTCGACCGGGGACAGGCTTTCCCTCACAAAGGCGCATCCCGCCGCGGCGATCGCGGCGACTACGAGGGCCGCCACCAGCATCCCCCTGATGCCGGCCCCCCTCTTCCTGCTGCCGCCTTTTCCTGCGGAGTCGGTGGAGTTCTTTTCCGCTTCCTTTTCGTCCGCTGAGTCGTTGTTGAGCTTTTTCGAATCTTGATTTTTTTTCATTTTGCTTCCCGGCGAATCCTCTACCGCCCACGTCAAGAGTAGAAATTCATGACCTCTGATATTGTCATCGAATCGTATATCTTTCCTTCAATCAAATCGCTTAGCC
>CAMHLH010000250.1 GCA_946185925.1 uncultured Treponema sp. | reverse complement strand
CGTCGTGAACTGCACCTGCGCCTGGATTCCGTAGTTCAGGTTCGAGGCTTCGTTCGATATCTGCGTGCGGAACGCCTCCGGCGCGTCGTCTGTGATGAAGAGCTTTTCAGGGAAGAGGCCCATGTCGTTCACGAGGAATTTCGTCACCGCCACTGTGTACTGGCTGTCGCTCACGACCGTGAACCTCTTTCCGAGGATTCTCGTCTCCAAAAGCGTGTCGGCGAAACGCTCGATGTAATAGTAGAATTCCGCTTCCTTCTCCGTTATGACTTTCTCAACCAGCTCTTTGTCCGCGCCGGTGAATTCCTGCACAGCCCTCAAGAACTTCGTGGTCTCCGTCGCTCCGATTGGAAGAATCGGGTAGTGGAGGAGGGGAATCTTGAATTTCGTCTCAAGGTACTTGGCGCTTTCGAGTCCGACCCAGGGAGAGACGAGGATTGAGAATTCAGCCCTCGCCGCGTCCTTGATGTTCTCTATTCCGCGTCCGAATCCGAAGAGAGTGTTCGGCTTGAGCCCTATCGCGGAAATGAGCGACTCAAGTTCCCTCAAGTTTCCGAGCCAGTATGGATCCTGCTGCGGAGGTCCCGCGAAGATGTTGACCAGTCCCTTGACCGTGCCTCCTTTCTCCTCGCGCTCGTCCCTTACTTCTGGACGATTGAGGAGCTGCTCGAAGATGGACTTCAGAATCCAGTCGTGGCCGACGTAGTTGTTGCCCTTGAATCCCGGAGTCTTCGCCCAGATTACAGGCTTCTCCTCGTCCTCGAATTCCTGGGCGACTTCCTTGATGTCGTCTCCGATGATTTCTCCAGTGCAGCCCGAAAGGACCACGAACAAGTCAGCGTCGATGACCCTGAGCGCGTTGTGGATTGTCGAGCGGAGTTTCTCCGCGCCACCGAACACGACCTCTTTCTCTGAGATTGAAGTGCAGGGGAAGATGTTCGGGCTGTACCGTCCGCTCGTTCCGTTGTTGTCGTTCAGTTTTGATGCGCAGCCAGGACCCGAATGGAGGACAGGAATCGCCCCCGATATCGACTGGACTGTCTGCATGGCCGCCAAGGCGCACTTGTATCGCGGCTGGTCCAATATTTTCGCCATAAAATAGTACCTCCAAACTTTTTTCAGCTCTTTCTTTGATTCTGTCTCGCCTTCATCTTCTTTCTGAAGTCGGTGAGTTTTCCTATCGCCTCCCCAATCGGAAGCACGATGTCGAACGCCGTTATGTTGTGCTTCGCCAACGCCCTGACAGCGTGCGGTCCGATTCTGGCGACCAGCACATAGTCCACGTCCGAGAGGGCCGCGGCCACCGCTTCAAGAGGGGCTTCGTCCGAGGCTTTCCCCTCGGCTCCGCATTCCCCTCCGGCGCAGCCCGCCGTCACGTTCCGTATCTCGCTTTCCTCGAAGCTCCCGGTCTCCTCGTCGACCTCGAAGACGATGAAGGATTCTGCGTGCCCGAAGTGGGTGTCGACCGTCTCTCCGTCGCTCGAACCCACCGCGACTTTGTATTTGTCTCCCATGGGAACCGCCTTCTCTGTTAGATTGAATAGTTGCCTTCCGGCTCCATCATTCCGTTCTCGATGAGGATTTCCTCGAGACGCTCCTGCGTTATCGGTGTCGGAATCGTGAAGTTCGTGTTCTCGTCGATTGCCTGCGCCAAGTCGCGGTAGACCTGGGCCTGCGAGCTTTCTGGAGCGTATTCGATGACGGTCTTCTTCCTGATTTCGGCCTGCTGCACGATGTTGTTCCTCGGGACAAAGTAGATGAGCTGCGTGTTCAGTTCCTTCGTGAACGCCCTGAGCAAATCAAGCTCCCTGTCGACGTTGCGGCTGTTGCAGATGATGCCTCCGAGCCTCACGTCGCCCCTTTCGGCGTAGCGCGCGATTCCTTTACAGATGTTGTTCGCCGCGTAGAGCGCCATCATCTCTCCAGAAGCGACGATGTAGATTTCCTGAGCCTTGCCCTCGCGAATCGGCATAGCGAATCCTCCGCAGACAACGTCTCCGAGTACGTCGTAGAACACGTAGTCCAAGTCCTCAGTGTAGGCTCCGAGGTTCTCAAGCATCGAAATCGAAGTGATGATTCCGCGTCCGGCGCATCCGACTCCCGGCTCCGGTCCTCCCGACTCTACGCAGCGGACTCCCTTGAATCCTGTCTTCTGCAAGTCCTCAAGCTGGATTTCGGTCTTGTTGTCCCTGATTGTGTCCAAAACTGTTTTCTGGTGGAGTCCTCCCAAGAGGAGGCGTGTGGAGTCCGCCTTCGGGTCGCAGCCCACGACCAGCACCTTCTTTCCGAGTTCCAAAAGTCCCGCCGTGAGGTTCTGTGTCGTTGTTGACTTTCCGATTCCGCCCTTTCCGTAGATTGCGATCTGCCTAAGTTTCTTTGCCATGTTTTTTCTCCTGTTTTTTTTGTTTTGTCGTTGCTGTTTATGTTTTCCCCATTAACCGTGGGAGAAATTCTCTTTGAAGTCCAAATTCCGCTTCGAGAAGAGCGAGTAGACCTGCCTTGAGACCTCCGTCTTTCCCGGCACTCCTATCGCGTCTGCCCGGCATCTGCTGCAGTGCAGGAACAGCTCTATGTACTGTCTCGCCGCCACGTGCGCCGCCTCGATTTCGAAGCAGTCGGGGGCTTTCTCGTCCTTGAGCTTGGCCTGCGGAATCAGCGGGATTATGTTGTACTTCTCCGCGCCCGCCTCGGCGACCTTGTAGGCTATCTGCTCTATGTGGTCTCCGTTTATCCTTGGGACGAGGACGGTGTTCACCTTCACCGTGATTCCCGCATCCGCGATTTTCTTGATTCCTTCAAGCTGGTTCTTTATGAGGATTTTCGCCCCTTCCACGCCCTCGATTTTCTTTCCGTGGTAGATGATGTAGTCGTTGAGCTGCGCCTCGATTTCCGGGTCGACTGCGTTCACCGTCACCGTGAGGCTGTCGAGCCCAAGCTCGATGAGCTCGTCGGCGCGCTCGGCGAGAAGAAGTCCGTTCGTGCTCATGCATTTTATGAGGTCTGGGAATTCCTTCTTTATGATTCTGAACGTCTCAATCGCGTAGTTCGTGGCGAGTGTGTCCCCCGGACCCGCAATTCCCGCTACCGTTATCTCCGGGGCGATTTCGCGCGCCTTTTTGATGAGCGGCACAGTCTCCTCCGGTTTCAGGACGCAGGAGGCCACACCGGGTCTGTTCTCCGTGTCGTTTATCGACCTCTCGCAGAACCTGCATGCGATGTTGCAGCCTGGGCATACCGGGAGGTGGATTCTTCCTGTGCTCGCGGAGTGTCTTCCGAAGCATGGGTGTTTGTCTGTCAGCTCTTCAAAACTAATTGGCATGTCGCGTACCTCGATTATTGATTAAACATATAGGATTAGTATGTAATTGGATTTTTTTTAACGGATTCCGCCAGCGCCGTTGCTCCGCTTTTGCGGAATCCGTGTCTTCAGCCCTTTTTCGTCAGCCGTTCACAGCCTTGAATCCGGCCTCCAGGTCCCCGATGATGTCGTCGATGTGCTCCGTTCCAATCGAGAGCCTTATCGTGCTCTGCGTGATTCCCTGGTCCAGAAGCTCCTCTTCGCTCAGCTGGCTGTGCGTAGTCGATGCCGGGTGGATTACGAGCGACTTCACGTCCGCCACGTTCGCGAGCAGGCTGAAAATCTTCAAGTTGTCGATGAACTTCCACGCGGCCTCTTTTCCGCCCTTTATCTCGAACGTGAAAATCGAAGCCCCTCCGTTCGGGAAGTACTTCTCGTAGAGCGCGTGGTCCGGGTGGTCAGGGAGCGACGGGTGGTTCACCTTCGCCACGTTCGGGTTCTTCGACAGATACTCGACGACCTTCTTCGTGTTCTCAACGTGCCTGTCGAGCCTGAGGG
>CAMHLH010000249.1 GCA_946185925.1 uncultured Treponema sp. | reverse complement strand
ATGGGTATGGATTTAAAAGGCGACATAAAAGGAGCCTTGAAAAACGCATTAAAAAATATACCTAATAAATAAATTTGAAAAAGCGAGGTCGATCCGCGCTTTTTTTGACATTGACAATTCTTTTAAACTGTGTGAAAGAAAAGAGATATCTAGAACTTGCGTTCAACAAGTAAAATCACATAACAAAGCTTCAAGCCCGGCAAATTGTTACAAGGGCAAAAGTCGAGTTTTCATAAAGCAATTGCTGAAACAATCGGAAGGGTTCCCGCTGGGAGATTGTTTCAGCAACTACAATATGCATAAGCTAGACATTCGACCTACAAAAACCTCACTCCCCCAATTCCCCGCCGATAAGCTCAAGGCAGACGATTGCGTTCAGGCAGTACTGGCTCGTGACGTTGGTCGTCACCCAGGGGATTTCCTTGAGAGTGGCGTTGTTGGCGAAAGAAACGGTGCGCGGCTCGAAGTCGGTGCCGGCTTTTTCCGCCATGCTTCCGTTTTGGGGCAAAGACGACAGAAGGACTTCCCAGACTTTTTTGGCGAGCTTCACGTCTCCGAAATAGCGGGCGGCGTAGGCTCCAATCGAGGCGGCCATGAAAGGAAGGGAGAATTCCCTGTTTCCAATAAGGCCGTTGCTCCTTTTCTGCTGCTCTTCCTTGCTTGCAAAGTAGAACGAACCGAAATCGGCGAGGAGCTTGTTCCACTCGTCGTCGTCAAGAAGCTCCACAAGCTCGAACCAGGTCTGCGGGCCGCCCATGCAGACAGCGAGGTGCGTTCCGCCGGCAGAGTTCTCCCCGATGTAGCCCAGGTGCCCGCTCTCCGGGTCGTATTCGAAATTGTTGCCGGAGACCAGTCCAAGTGGGGCTTTCTTCAAATCCTCGATTCCTGTCCTGAGTTTTTCTTCGTATTTTTTGTTTTTGTGGCGTTCCCATTCCGTGAGCCAGTTGGAGGAGTATGTCGACCAGTCGGGACCTGTACGGGCGTGGGTCTTGAGCTTCATCTCCGACTTGTCGTAGAAGAAGCGGAGCGGGTCGATGTTCAGAGTGGCGAGGTCGCCGTCCTTCACGATGTCGAAGATGTCGGAGTAGCGTCTGTCGCCGCCGATGTAGAACGCGAAGCGGTGGTGGCCCGCCATCGCGATTCTCGGTTCCTTGCACGAGCAGCCCCAGTGGAGGACGTTGTGGCGGCTTCCGATTCCCTTGTATTTTCCGATGTGGTAGACGTCGACTTCGCTCGTCTGCCGGCTCATCGCTTCCGCCAAAGTGTAGACATCCTCGCGCCCGGTTCTGAGGAAGCTGTACCAGAGCCACAATGTCGGCACAAGCTCCGTGTTCTGCCATGCGTAGCCGCCCATGTCGTATCTCCAGCAGTGGCGCTCCGGGTCGTAGGTGTGCATGAAGTCCCCGTAGTCCCAGAAACCGTACCAGGAACGCTGCTCCACTTCGTTCTTGTAGAATTCGAGCGCGTCCGAAAGATTCTTTTCGATTTGGGCTTTTCTCTCAGTCGAAGAATCAGGCAGGCTCCAAAAACCGAACGCTTTCGAGTCGTGGTAGAATTTCGGTGTCGAGACCAGCATCGCGGGCTTCTGGCACTGTTTTGTGAACGCGTAGATTTCATCATCGGAGGGAATCAGCTTTCCGTCGTGGGGCAGAAAGCCGCCGATTAAAATCTCGTTGGTGTTGGCGATTCCGTATGGGTCGGAATCCGACTGGTCGAAGCCCTCGTAGTAGGAGCCAGAGTGCCCTTCCGTGTCGTAGCGGCTGAAGTCCATCGGCTGCGCTTCGGGAGACCAGAGCCAGACGAACGTTTTCGCACTGTCATCGCCCGAAGTTCCGCTTGAAGAGATGTTCTCGAACCAGATTGAACTTGGGTATTTCTGCCAGAAATCGCGGATTCCGACCATGATTCCGCCGTCCTCTCCCGCAATCACTCCGCTTCCGTCAGTGCGCCGGCCTTCGAGGGAATTTATGTGGACGCAGCCTTTTTTTCCTGTTCCCTTCGTGATTCTGTAGTGGTGGGCGCTGTCGGCGAAAATGCGGTAGCTGTTCCATGCGGGTATCGAAGAGAGAACTTTGTCCACGGCGCGGCTCGTTTCGTCGCATGGATTGAAGACGAGCGGCTTTCCCTGAATCTGGTCTGGGTAAATCGACGGCTGGATTTTCGGATGCCAACTGAGCATGAGCTTGGAAGACTCGTGGAAGCAGGCCACCCTCTTCTCCCCGATTTCCCCGGAAAAAAGGACGTGCCGGTTGTAGAGCTGACCTGAAATCGGCGTGTCGAACTGGATTCCCAACGCCTTCATCCTGTCGTTCTCCGGTTTTCCGTCATAGACGAAGGAGTGCTGGATGTGGATGAAGGGGTCGTTCAAGTTGAATGTGAGCCTGACCACGAACGGCATGAGTTTTCTTTCATTCTCAGAGTCGTAGTGGCTTCCGGTCAGCTTTATGACGGTGCTCAGTTTTCCACGCTCTTCGATGACCGCTTCCTCGACATTTCCAAAGCAGGTCGTCTCGGTCGAAACTCTCTTTTCAAAAATACAATTGCCCGCTTTTCCGTCATTGACATTGGCGGATTCTTCGAGCACGAACACAAGCCTTCCAGAGGCGATTGCCGTCCGTCCGAGAATCACGGTCTTTCCAATGAACGAACCGTCCTCCCGTGCGCTCTTGTAGATTTCAGTCTGGATTGCTCCGGTGTCCACGAGGATGCTCTTGTCGTTCTCGAAAACCACGATGCTGTCGACCAGTTTCGCGTGCTTCCGTCCGTATTCGACCACCGGAGAAGTCCAGATTTTTTCTTCGGGATTGAAATCCGCCGTATGCTCGGACCACTTCACGCTTCCGTCCGGCCACCATGCCGCTATCGAAGTCTGAACGGGAATCTCCTTTCCTCCGCAGAAAAAGGAGAATTCCGCGTCTTCCTTGACCTCGCCTTTTTTCCAGTAGCCTGAAAAGCGAGCGAAAGTCGAAGAGCCTTTTCCTCCAAGTTCCCTGTTCTCCAAAAAATGCAAAGGGATTGATTTTGAGGCTCCCTGCGCCTTGAGTTCATATTCCATATCAGCATAGCTCCTTTTTTTCAGCAAGTTCTGGAAGGACATATTTCCAGTCGGTGTCGTGGGCGAAGTAGAATTTCGTGTAGCATGGCTGGTTGTAGCAGTTGTTCTGCCAAGCGACCCCCGTCCTGTACATGGTGTCGTGCATGAGCGTGAAAAGTTTGTGATTTGAGATTTCGGTGTTGGTGTAGATTCTGATTGCGCTGTCGTCGCTTTTCCGCAAGATGATTTCCTCGCGCCAGTCGCCGAAGACATCCGCCACAAGGCAGGGATTCCCCTTCGTTCCGTTGTTGGTCGCCATGCCATCAGGAACGAGCACCGCGCCTTTCTCCACGTCGTTCACGACTCCCGTGTGCTTGGCAAAAATGTCGTTTCCGTCGATTATCTGCGTGGTCATGTCGGCGGCCCAGCGGATGTTCATGTCGGTTCCGGGAAGGCTCGCACCCTCCTTGATTTTTCCCTCGCAGTCGCGGACATCGTAGACCCAGCATTCAAGTCCGCGCTCTTTTCTGTCGATGTCGCCGACCATGCATCTTCCGTAGTCCTTGTCCCCAGGCTCTCCGAAAATCACTTCTCCGTTTTCCGCGTCCCGAAGCGCGAATCCCCAGGGAGCGTCCAGCCCCTCCTCGTAGACATTGAAAATCTGGAAACCGGGTCTGTCCGGGTCGATTTTCGCGACGTGCAGGGCATCTCCGTGTCCGAACTTCACGAGCTTATTGTCTTTTGCGCGGACTCCGTAGCTTGAATACAAAAGGCTTCCATCGTGGTCGATGCAGGCCGAGCCGAAGATGATTTCCTGTCTGCCGTC
>CAMHLH010000248.1 GCA_946185925.1 uncultured Treponema sp. | reverse complement strand
GTTATTTTTCTTTTAGTTCGTTTTTCTTTTATGATTTCATTTAATCTTTCTACAATTTCTAATATTTGCTTTTTATCCATAAAAATCCCTCTACAAAAATAAACGAACAGGTCTATTTTCCAAAGGCGAAAAAACACAATCCACTAAAGTCGCGGTTTTTGATAATATTTTCGGCATGAGCCTATTCAACAACAAATCACCAAAAAGACTGAAGAACACTGCACCATTGGTAAAATTCGACAGGGACGGAAACATAATCAAAGAAAAAAAAGAGACGGCAGGAAACTCGGATTCTGACGGGAGCATGGGCGAAAAAGAGAGAATGCTCCAGAAGAAAATCGAGGAACTTGCGGAGCAGGTCGAAGCACAGTGGGAAAAGGGCGGAAAGGCAGACGATAGAAAAGCGGAGGAGAAAGCCCCCAAAGACGACCCCTACAACGAGGCTGTTCCATACGACTTTCCGGGAGACATAATAGCCAGCATAAAAACGCAGATAAGCAAATTTTTCGACCTCTCGGGGGAAAAAGCCACGAACGCAGAGGGCGGAAAACCGGGAGACGGCGGCAAGAAAAACAAGCGCAGGATAAAAATCAACAGGAGCACAAAATTCGGGAAAGTTCTCGGAGCCGTGCTCGACGCATTCTATGAAAAAAAGGAGAAATACATGGCACTTCCAAAGAGAATGAAGGTTCTATCGGTCATCCTGACCGCAGTCCTCATGCTGGCATTGATTACGGCGACATTCCTCGCGTGGACATCGGGCTTTTCCGACACGGAGGCCGCGGTGAAGGCGACAAGCGAAGAGCAGGAAGCTCTTGCAAAAATCCTCGACGAAAAATACAGCGAGAAACGCTCTCAGAACCTAAAGCCGCTTCCGTACAAAGTGACGAAAAAGGAGCTGGACGTGCGGGCGGGAGCCGCCATACTCGTGGACGCCTCGAACGGCTGCATCCTCTATGAGAAGAACGCGGACAAGGTAATCCCCCCTGCTTCCATAACGAAGCTTTTCGTCATGTACATCGTCTACCAGGAAATCGACAAGGGAAATTTCACCATGGACGACGAAGTCCCGCTCCCGGAAATGTCGTGGGCGGTGAACCAGCCGAGGGACGCTTCCCTCATGCACCTTGGTCAGGGGCAGAAAGTCACACTGAGAGAGCTGATGGAGGGGCTTGCAGTAGCAAGCGGCAACGACGCGTCAAAGGCAATCGCCTACTACATAAGCGGAAGCCCTGACAAATTCGTTGAAAGGATGAACGAGGAATGCAAGAAACTGGGGCTTGCAAAGACCAGATTCGTGGAGCCGAGCGGATACGACGAGCACAACACCACGACGGCGCGCGAACTTGCCACGTTCGCGAGAATCTACATCACAAAGTACCCGGAATGCCTCGCAGACTTCCATTCGCTCAAGTACATCGACTACCCGAAGAAGGACAATCTCCCAAGCTGGCAGAAACACCTCGGAGACAGCCTCGCAATCCACCAGGTCAACACGAATCCCCTGTTGGGACTGATGGACGGAGTAGACGGAATCAAGACCGGCTTCATCTACGAAAGCGGCTACAACCTCGCGCTCACGGCGAAGAGGGACGACCAGAGGTTCCTTTCGATAACGCTGCAGGGACAGGGGCACGGAACAAGGGAAGGCAACGCCGGAAGAATCCACGACGGCAGCGTGATGATGGAATGGGCATTCGACACCTTCGCCGACTACCTGCCCGAAGGCAAGCACGAACTCCGCTTCCCGATTCCGGCCCTGGCGGTGAAGGAGAACAAAGGCAGGTTCGTGAACCTCGTGCCGGCATGGACGAACGCAATCCCAGTTCCGCACATAATGGGGAACACCGCGAAGGACAGCGCGGCCGCAGTGACATACTCTGTCCAGCTGCCGAACTACACGTACGGAGATGTCAGGCAGGGCGACACATACGGCTACATAACATACAAAATCGGGGACATAACCTTGGAGAAAGTGCCTCTGGTTTCAGACAGGTCGCTCAAAAAAGGAAGCGCATGGGACAGGTTCTGGGGCACTCTGGCAAAAATAAAGCTCGCGGGCAACGGCACGCAAGCTGACGGAACAGGCAGCAACTAGCTGCCGTTGTTCTTTGACATGGAGGAAGAACCGGAGACGAAAGAGGCAAAATCCTTCTCAAGTTCGTCCAGCCTCTCCTTCATCTCGAATATCCTTTTTTCTATTCCTGAGACCTGCTTTGACTCAAGCTTGTCGAACACACTGTCCGCCAAGTCGCTCTTCAAGGCAGGCTCTTTTTTTTGGAAACCGCACCAGGGGCAATAGAAGAAATCCTGCTCAATGGTGCGGCCGCAATTTTTGCAAACACACACGAAATTCATTGATTCGATTCTATTTCACTTCTTTATCAACGGCAACGGATCGATTCTCTTGCCGTTTTTGTAGACCGTGAAGTGGAGGTGCGGGCCTGTGGAATAGCCTGTGGAGCCGACATAGCCAATACAGGTTCCCTGGTCGACCCTCTGCCCCTGCCTGACAGTGTAGCGAGTCATGTGTCCGTACAAAGTCTGGTAGCCGCCGCTGTGCTTTATCACGACATAGTTTCCATAGATGTTCGACCAGCCCGCTTTCAATATTGTTCCGCTCATGACAGATTTTATCGGGGTTCCCTTCGGACAAGCCATGTCGATTCCTGTGTGGTTGGAGGCAAGGCCGGAAATCGGGTCTTTTCTTGGCCCAAAGTGGGAAGTCAATCTCCAGCGCACGGAAATAGGGCTTTTGAAGCGTTCGCCCATCGCGTCTCTCAAAGTCTCAATGTCGAGTTTCGCTCCCGGAATGAAAATCTTCTGTCCAATCGAAAGAATCGAAGAGGAAATGTCGTTCACGTCCAGCAAATCCTCCATTGCGACATGGTACTTCACGGAAAGAGACAGGAGAGAATCCCCAGAAACGACCTTGTGGAAGATTCCGTCCTGGGAGGGCACGGTGAGCTTCTGGCCGGCCTTTATCGAGCGAACGTTCTTGATGTCGTTCAGGGCTATCAAAGTGGAAATCGTCCTCAAGCCGAATTTGGAGGTTATGGACTCGATTGTCTCGCCGCTCTTGACCTTGTAGGTCGAGAACGTCACAGGCTCGGAAACAGTGTAGGTCTCCAATGGAACCGTCACTCCGTTCTCCATTATCAAGTTTCCGTCGTTGTCGAACACGGCGTCGTTCTGATTTAATGAAAAGGCCAGGGAATCCTCAGCTTCGGCGATTTTCGAGCCGAAGAGGCTTTCAAGAGTCTCCAAATCCTTCGTGACAAGCTCCCCCGAATCCGAATCAACTTCTGTGACCTGGGGAACGACAGCGATGGAGCTGCCCCACTCGTTCATGCCGGTGAAATCCCTGTGGTCGACCATCTTGTTCAGGAAGTTGAACATATAGTAAGGCACAAGAAGGCTCACAGCCCCGAACGCGAAGAAATGCAGGATTTTCATGGCGAGCGTGTTCAAGTCCATGCCGGAGTCGGAGTCGGAGTCCCCCCTTCTTGGAGATGGCCTTCTGGACGAGCCTCCCCTGTTCGAGCCGCCGGAGTAGACGTAATCGAAACCGCCGCCGCTGGGTTCCTGGACATAGTAGCTTTTTATAGTGTCCTTGTTGGTGAGATTGTGCAGGGAAAAAAGAATCCCCTCGAAAAGTGACTTGGATGCGGAAAAGAAACTCCTCCTCGCCCTTTTTCCACTTTTTGAAGAATTTTTTGGGGAATATCCGTTGATTCCGTACGAATAACCTTCAGAAGTGTAATCGTCGTACGAACTGCGTCCATACGACCCGTTTTTTGAAGAAGAAGCTGACCTGTAGTTCTTTTTTAAATTCTCCGATTTTTCATCAGACCGCAAAGATACGGCTTTTTTTCCATAAACAGT
>CAMHLH010000247.1 GCA_946185925.1 uncultured Treponema sp. | reverse complement strand
AATCACTTCGCCGCTGTAGCTCAGTTGGTAGAGCAATGGACTGAAAATCCATGTGTCGTTGGTCCGATTCCAACCGGTGGCAGATGAAGCACTTGAATCGAGAGGTTTAAGTGCTTTTTTTTGTGCTTGAATGGTTGTTTTTCAACAAGGAGTGCTTATGGAAATCAAAAAAGTGGTTTCGGCGGCTTTCACCGCTGTCTTCGTCTCGTCGGGAATTTTCGCCGCTGCGGGGGATTTCGCTTTTGACACGACCCAGTTCACGGAGAGCATTGAAAAATACAATGCGACTGTCGGCAAGATTGACGAGGGGCTTGGGGACTTCGCGCAGCAGCTTGCGAACGCTGTTCCGCAGGCCGCAACCCAGCAGAACGTGTGGGCCGACGCCTACATCGGAAAACTTTTTCCGTCCGCGGTTCCACATCTCGGAGCCGGATTCAACATGGGCGTGACCCATATCGACACGAGCGGGCTTGCCTCTGTGGCCGAGATTTTTGAAATCGACAACATAAAGGACAGCTATTATTTTCCTGTCTTCACCGCGGACTTGAGAATCGGCGGAGTTTTGTTCCCGTTCGATGTGGACATAGCGGTAATGAAGACCGGGACCCTTTCCACGGACGCTTTCGGCTGCGACCTTGATGTGGACTTCTTCACGATTGGCGCGGACTTCAGGTACGCTCTCATGGAGGAGGGCGTGATAATGCCGTGCATCTCGGCCGGAATCGGATATTTCTACAATCAGGGAAGCTTCGGTGCTGGAAATGACGACGCGGAGCTTGCGATAGACTACAAGGTCCACACTATGTATCTCCAGGCGCAGGTTTCAAAGAGCCTTCTGATTTTCACTCCGTTCCTCGGTTTGCGTGGCATCGTCTCGAAATACAACAACGAGTATTCATGGGCAGTGAAGAACGCGGCCGCTACTGAAATCGCCAATTCTGGTCTCTCTGACATCAAGACGTCGGGGGCGGGGGCATACTCTTCTGACGCCTTCGACTTCAATGCAGTCCAGCCGCAGATTTACGCCGGTGTCGGCTTTAATTTCCTTGTAATGCAGGCGACGTTGAGCATATCCGCGGACTTGAGGAACATTTGGGATGACGGACTTTGGAGCGGCTCGTTCAGCTTGAGGGCCAAGCTCTGATTCTTTTCGCTTTTTTTTGAAGGCGGTGGATGTTTGTCCATCGCCTTTTTTTTTGGCAAGAACTGTGTCATAATGACTCATTATGAAAAATGATGACATTGTGAAAGTTGTTTTTGCCGGTGGTGGAACAGGCGGCCACATATATCCGGGGCTGGCTATAGCCGATGAGCTTCGTTCGATGGCGGTCGAGCGGGGCAGGAAAATCGAAATCTACTGGTTCGGAAATTCCCGGGGCATGGACAGGGACCTTGTGGAGAAGTCCGGCTCCGTTGACAGGTTCGTTGGGATTCCAAGCGGAAAGCTCAGAAGGTATTTTTCCCTCCAGAATTTCTTCGATGTGTTCAAAATTTTGGCGGGGGGATTCAAGTCGTTTTTCTCCCTCCTTTCTATAAAACCGGACGTTCTTTTCTCAAAGGGCGGTTTTGTGAGCGTTCCTCCGTGTTTCGCCGCTTCTGTCCTTGGAATCCCCGTGCTCACGCACGAGTGCGACTTCACGCCGGGGCTGGCGACAAGGATAAACGCCCGCTCCGCTTCGAAAATCCTCGTCTCCTACGAGCAGACGAAAAAATTCCTTGCGGCCGACAAGCGGGATAAGGCCGTGGCCACTGGAAATCCGATTCGGCCTGTCTTCTATTCGCTTGGCGAGGAGAGTGTCGAGAATGGAAAAAGATTTCTCTTTTCGGGAAGGAGCGACTATGACGAGAAGAAGCCGATTTTGCTCGTACTTGGAGGAAGCCTTGGCGCCCACCAGATAAACGAGCTGGTGGTGGAGAATTTGGACTGGCTTTGCGGACGCTTCAATGTCGTCCACCAGTGCGGCGCGAAGGACGCGGATTCAATGCCGAAAAACCGCTCGGGATATTTTCTTCATCCATTCATCTACAAGGAAATGTGCGACGTCATAAAATGCGCCGATGTGGTTTTGAGCCGCGCCGGCGCAAATTCCATCTGGGAATGCGCCGTGCTTGGAAAGCCTCTGGTCCTGGTTCCCCTTTGCGGTTCGGGGACCCGCGGCGATCAGGTCGACAACGCCGAGTATTTCAGGGAGAGGGGGGCCGCAGAGGTTCTCCTTGGTGAAGAGGCGAATTCCGAAAACATGAAGGCCGCCCTTGAGAAGATGCTGGACGCCGATTTCAGGAAGAAGCTTGCGGACTCTTCTCTCGCGCTTTCCGTGGCTGCCCAGGTTGACGGAAAAAGGCCCGCCCGGAGAATCGCCGAGATGATTCTCGACTCTATTGGCGGACGGGAGGTCTGAGATGATGATTTCGCTTTTGGACATTGTCCTGACACTCGTGGTCCTGTATTTCGCCGTATCCGCGTCCCGCAACGGATTCATCGCCGAGGTGTTCGGCAAGCTGGCCTTCATTTTCGGCTTCGTCGGCGCCGTATATTTGTGCGGGCTGTTGACGCCTTACTTCGACCAGATTGTCCGCTCCCACATCTTGAGCGCGTGCCTTTCGTTCATGATTATCTTCGCGGTGATTTTCCTGTTCATAAAAATAATACAGATGCTTTTGAGCGGCATCTTCAGAGGCAAAATCGCCAGAAGCCTTGACCGCTCATTGGGCTTCGTCTTCGGCTTAATGGAAGGTGTCGCGTTCGTATGTCTCTTCCTCATTGTTGTGAAGGCGCAGCCTTGGGCGGACACTTCGAACTTCAAGGATGTCTGCTTTTACTGGGAGATTTTGGAGCCGACTCTGACGCCTTCCGTGGATTTTGTGTCCGCCCATCTCAAGTGAACTGGAGTGGAAATGTCTGAAACCGTTTTCTACCAAGCTGCTTTCGATTTGATGAAGTCGGACATCGAGACAGGCAAGTTTCCGGGGGCTGTCCTCTTGTCTGGCCCTGAATTTTCCGGCAAGTTCACAGCCGCCCTTGAAATCGCGAGAATCCTATCCTGCGTGGGCGACAGAAGCGCCTCCTGCTCCTGCGAATATTGCAGGCAGCAGCGTACTCTGTCCAACATGAACGTGCTTGTCGCGGGGCCCAGGGACTGCATGCTTGAGATAATGGCGATGCGGGATTCTGTTTTGAGGGGCTTTCCCGCGTTGGGCTTCGTCAGGGCAGTTCACAAGCTGACGGCGCGCTTCAACCAGATTCTTTGGGAAGACGTATCCGGCGCGTCGAAATTCTCCTCGATAATAGAGTCCATAGAAGATTCCCTGGCTCCTTTTTCGTCGGCCGCCTTCGACAGTTCCAAGACCGAGAAAATCTGCGACAGCGTCGTGAAGGACTGCCAGAAGCTTGAGTCCTCTCTTTACAGCTCGATTCCCATAGACCTCATAAGGGGCGCGTCCTCGTGGCTCAGAATCAGGTCGAGCGGAGCCAAGAAAGTCCTCATAATCGAGAACGCGGACAGGATGATGGACGCTCCCAGAAACGCTCTCCTGAAGATTCTTGAGGAGCCTCCGACAGATGCGGACTTCATTTTGACGACTTCCAGGCGCGGGGCCATGATGCAGACAATCCTTTCGAGGGTCAGGACCTACACTTTCGGGGAGAGGAGCGAGATGCAGCAGAGGGAGATTGTCGCGGACGTCTTCCATCAGGAGAAATTTCCCACTGTATCGGCCTGCCTCTACTCGTTCCTTCCGAAGACCCCGACAGAGGTGAAGAGCGTCGCCCTGAAGTACTATGACGCCGTGAGGAAGGGCCAGATTCCGTCCGCAGATTCCGTGGTGAAGGGATGCGCGTCTTTCGAGCCGAGGATGCTCTTCAAGTCGTTTCTTTCCGGGATTCGGAG
>CAMHLH010000246.1 GCA_946185925.1 uncultured Treponema sp. | reverse complement strand
GTTCCATTCTCCATCAAACCGAAGGTATCGCATCAATGAAAAAACTCTCCACTTTTCTAATTTCGATCTTCTGTTTCATCCCTATCTTCGCCGCAGAACCGACGAAGGAACAAAAGCAAGCCGTGTTCATGATGAACTACTCGCAGTATGTCGCGTACAAATTAAAGACTTACAACAACATTCTTGCGCTGGAGGAGGAATACAGTATCCTCAACAACAACATGAACTTCGAGACGATTCGCGACAGCGACAGCGTGGAAACGATAAACCGCCTGATGGACTCGATTCACACGGAAAGAAAGAACCACAAGGCACGGCAGAGACTCAAGGCGGTTGTTGAGCGAAGAATGAACGACGCGCTTTACAACTCGATTCCGAATATCACGACGATAGTGGCGGGGGGAGCGACTCCGCTTTCGGATGCGCTCAACATTGCCTCGACAATCGGGGGAATATACACGAGCTACCAGCGTTACAAAAAACAAATTTCCGAAGAGTACGACGAGAAGATGTTCGAGCTGCAGAACCTTACGGAAGACAACCTAAACGACATCTACAAAGACTTGAACACGTACACCTTCAATCTTCTGAAACGCTACAACATCTCCGACGAATGGCGGCTGAACGAGCAGGAACTTTCGAATATCTTCAAATACCTGAAAGACAGCGACGCAAAACGCGCATATACGAATCTGAAAAACATGAGCGAAGGACGATATGTCCAGCATTTTCCGATGTTCTGGTACCACCTCGCAAGGGCGGCGCAGAATGCAGGCGAAGAGGCGGCTGCTTTAAGGTACTACAGCAGATTCGAGAATGAGAACATCGAAATTTTCAGGTACGACAGAACAGCGGTCGACGCCTATAAAGGAAAAATAGCAATTCTACAAAAGAACAAGAACGCGAACAGAAACGAAATTTATTCAAAACTCGCATTCATCGAAAAAAACAAGACGACTTGGAACGACTACTATTTCTGCGCGCTCGTCTATGCCCAGTTCGATGACACGAAGAACGCCAAAAGACTCCTAGAGCGTAACATTAATGAACTCTCAAGCGAAGTCGACAATCAATTTCTGGACGGCTCCCGCATTGACGAAATTTTTGCGGATACAGGAGAAAGCGCAGGGCTTCTTGATGGATTCTTCAAAAAATCCGAAAGTTCAACAGCTCCTGTTGAAACAGTCGGAAGCAGCGAATACGACGGACTTGAGTTGAGCCGTGCACTTCTGAGCGAAATCGGTGGAAAATCCGGCAGAACTTTTTCCGAAAACTCAATAGAGCGGCAGTATGCAAGCGACACCCAAAGCACAAACGAAGCCCTTTATTACTTCGGACAAGTTACATCTTCCTCAATTGCGGAGAAATACAAAGCCGACGCAAAAAGGGTTCTTGTCTCAACAAAAGTTCCTTCCGAGAAAAAATACAGAGTCGATGTGATGATTCCGCTGCAGTGGATGCTGAGCGCAAACAGCGAACTGAAGGCTGTCTTTTGGTCCGAAAAAGCGAACGATTTTATTTTCATTCCGATGAAAATCGATGAAAGAGCATCAAAAAAGCAAAGAAAATCGCAAAAAACATCTCCAAAAGAAACTCTCATCTGCTATACCACCGACGATTTTAATTTGGAATGGAAGAAAGACGAATTGTTTTTTCACGGGATTGTTCTAGTTCATCGATTGTATTTAATTGAATTTGAGTATTCTGTGAACATAAGCAAGCAAGTAAAGGGTATTGTTCCTTATGCGGTTATTTTCAACAGGAAGGAATATGCTCTTTGATTCAAGACGTTTTATCGCATTGATGCTGCTCTTTTTCTGTGCTGTCCCACTGTTCGCAAAGGACGGTGACGGGCACGAAAAAGACCAGCTCAAAGTTCTCGGATTGTGGGAAGATTCGGGCTGGATGTCAAAATCGAAATGCAAGAAAAACCGCGAAATAATGCGCCCGCTTCTCGTCCTTTACAACGACATGATTGACGACCCCAACGACGACAAAAACAGGGATGTTCATCAAAGCGCGTTTTACAAAAAGTATTACCACAAGGGAGAGGACAGGGAATTTTACAATCTCGTAAAAGAGAGATTTCCTGGTTTCACATGGGGAAAATACACTCACAGGCTTTTCTATCATTGGGGATTCGAGTACGGCGACCCAGCGAACCAAGACAAATTGCGCGTTCAGTTTTTCAGAAAGTTGCCGAACGCTAGCGAACAGGAATGGAGCGACTTCATCGGCATAATCCAGGAAGAACAGGGAACGCGGAACAAAAAGACGATTGCGGCGACAGATGAATTTTTCAATCTGAGTGGCGATAGGACATTCGCACGTGGAATTGCGGGGATTTGCTATTACACTCACCTTCTCGGCGATTTGGTTGTCCACTCTACATCGAGCACGGACTCTGCGGAGGCTGTTCTCTCGTCAAAATTCATCGCGAAAAATCTGGACAGATACGTGAAAGACCTGGCGACCCACGGAAACCAGAGCGAATTCCAAAAATACAAGGCATATCACGAAAAAGTCACTTTCGCGAAATACGAGAGCAACGAACAATATGCCCAGGCTATGATTGATTTGCTTGCAGAATTCGTGCCGCAATTGCTGAAAAGGAACCTATCCGAAACATTCAAGAAAAAGGGCCTGGAATTCGTTAAATAGCGCACACACTCTTTCATCCGTTGCTTTATTTTTTGAAAAAATTGCATGATGTGTGATAAAATCAAATCGGCAGTATAATGCTTTTTAGAGGAGGTGCAAAATGAACGAAAAACGGCTTAACAATACAATCTATATAATGCACCTCGTTACAGAGAACTACAAGAAAGCTCACTCACTTAGCCGCCCAAGGCTACATCCCCAGGCGGCTCAGAAAATCAGTAGTCATTCGCGCCCAAATCAGTGAGGAAGCTGTTGTAGTTTTCGATGCCGGTGAAAGCGGCGAGCTTTTGCGCGAGGATGCGGGGGTTGTCGCCGACTTGTATGCTTTCGACACCGCAGATTATCATCTCGAAAAGCGCGTTGTCGCCATCGGAAAGTTCCGAAGAAGCGGCGAGAGTCTTTCCAATCTGCTGAACAGTGCTCAAATCAATGCCGTCGACTACATTCTTCAGAAGGATTTGCGCGAACTCTCCGTATTTTCCGCCGATGCTAGACAAAACAATGCCTTCCCCCAAAACACCATCAAGGGCGAGAAGACCTTCGCGGCGGGCTTTTTCACTCAACGAGAAAAACTCCTTGACTATCGCACGCGCAATTTTCATCTCTTCTTCTGTGAATTTCATTTTTTTCCTCCATAAACAATCATTTTTAAAAAGCAGAGTGGTGACTTTTAGATAAAATCTTCGTACTCGCCAGGACGGACTATGACAATATCCCCGCCCTCTTCAAGCCGGCGTATCGTGGAAACTATTTCCTGCTTCGCCTCGTTGATTTTTTCTATGCCGATGTGCCCAAGGTACTCCATTTCCTCTTTGAGCATGGTGGCGGCGCGCTTCGACATGTTCCTGTAGATTTTGTCGCACACCTCGCTGTCGGCACCTTCCAACGCTTTTGCAAGCTCAACCGAATCCACCTCGCGGAGCACTCTCTGAATAGAGCGGTCGTCGAGCAGAACGATGTCCTCGAACATGAAAATGCGCTTGTTCAGCTCGGTGAATGTCTCCGAAGAGAGTTTTTCGATAAGAGGAAGGACTTTCGAGCACGAGTTATAGTTCATCGCCGAAAAAATACGCGCGGAAGATTCAATGTCGAACGAGGACGCGCTTTCCTTGTTCTGCTCGTCAACGACTTCGCTCAGGACGCTCTTCTCAATCGCTTCCATGACGCTTTTTGAAAAACCGCCGCCCATCGACATAATCGAAAAGATGTTCGCCTGCCGCTCCACGGGGAACGATTCCATGAGTTTCGCGGCCATCCCGGAA
>CAMHLH010000245.1 GCA_946185925.1 uncultured Treponema sp. | reverse complement strand
CAAGAAAGGCGCATTCCTAACAAACTCGCTCAAATCGATTTCGGCGGCCTGCGACTCTGTCTTGACATCGATTGTCCAGTCGCAGAGCCTGTTGGCGAGACGCACATTGTGTCCCTGGCGGCCGATGGCCAGCGAGAACTGAGTGTCTGGAACAATGGCGAGGGCCGAACGCTTTTCCGCGTCAGTGACGATGACCTTGTTCACAGTCGCCGGAGAAAGGGCGTTGGCTATGAATTTTGTAGGATCCTCGTCGTAGCGGAGCACATCGATTTTCTCGCCGTCGATTTCTTTTATGACGCTCTGAATCCTGGAACCTTTCATTCCGACGCAGGCTCCGACCGGGTCGACATTCTCGTGACTCGTATAGACGGCAATCTTCGTCCTGTATCCGGCGTCGCGGACGATTTTCTTTATCTCGACAGTCTTGTCGGCGAGTTCAGGAACTTCAAGCTCAAGAATGTTCTTGACCAAGTTTGGATCGATTCTGCTGAGGACGAGCTGCAAAGCTGACGAAGTCTTTCTGACATCAGTGACAAGAGCCTTGATTCTGTCGCCACTATCGAAATGCTCGGCAGAGTTCTGGAACTTGACAGGAAGGACTCCCTCCACATCGTTGCCAATCTCCACATAGATGCTGCCCTTGTACTCTCTCTGATAATATCCGATTACAATCTGCCCCTTCTTGTCCTTGTACTCGTCGTAGAGCCTGTCTTTGTAGGACTCGTTGAGATTCTGATGAGCCCTCTGCTTTCCAGTCGCTACAGCGGCTATAGAAAAATCTTTCTTCGGGTCGATGAGGATGTCGATTTCGTCCCCAGGCTCGCACTCGGAGGAAAGTTTCAACGCATCCTCAAGCTCAATCTCCGTCACAGGGTCGTATATGCCGTCGAGGATTGTCTTTCTCGAATAGACGGAGACATCCGACATGTCGTCCTCGAATTTGACGATGCAGTTCACGTCCGTTCCGAAAGCCTTCTTGTAGGAAGCCTTCAACATATCCTCTATGGTTCTTTTTACTGAATCTACTGAATATCCCTTTTCATCCATCAACGCCCTAATGGCTTCTGATATCTCTGACATTTTATCTACCCCCATCCAAAATCAAAATTGGTTTTCTATGCTTAGACCTGTTCGCAAAATTCAGTTTCCAAGCAGGTCTATTTATATGTGAATGAATTTCGCCTTCGCTATGTCCTGATACTCGACAGTTTTTGTCTGGCCGTCCTTCTCAGGATTCTCGGACTCGACTTTGAGAGAAAGCTTTTCGGAATCCGAAGAAAGAAGCTCCCCTCCAATCCAATCCGACGCAGATTTGCTGAAGACCCTGATTTTCCGTCCGACAAAGAACTTGAACTCGGCAGCGTTCTTTATGTTGCGCTCCATTCCCGGAGACGAAAGCTCCATGGATATGTTGTCGGTTCCAAGAATCTCCTCCAAGCGGGCGAGCAGAATCCTGTGGACTTTCGCGCAATCGTTCACGCTGATGTTCTCGCTTGGGTCGCGGCTGGCGACTACAGACTGGACCTGGGTCACTCCCCTCTGAGGTGAAATCTTGAGTTCGACAAGATAGTAGCCAAGACCTTCCACGAGTTCAGCACATTCCGAATAGTGCTGATAAGAATCTAATGAAGTGTATTCCATAAGCCTCTAAAACAAATCAAGAAAAGCAATAAAAAAGGACTCGTTTTTGCGAGTCCATTTGAATATAAAATATATTGAAATGATGTAACCAAGATACCAGCATAGGGAAAAAAAGTCAATTCATTTGAAGAGGTCATTTTGAATCTTTTCCCGAAATCGAGATGTCGAGCTTCTGCATGTCCATGATTTTCTGCTTTGCATTCTGGAACCTGATGGCGGCGACCTTCGCGTCTATGGCGGGGTCGAACCTCTTGTCCAAGGCTATCGCCAAATCCCACTGGACTATGGCTCCGTCCAAGTCGCCCTCCGCGTAGAGCCTCAGGCCGTTTATGTAGTAGGCGTCCACCTGCTCCCGCAATTTCGACCGCCCCTTGTCGCCGAGCTTGATTTTCGCGGACAAGCTTATGTGGTTCACAGGATTCTGCGACGAGGTCAAATCGAAGGTGTAGTTGACGTTCATCTGGAAGGCCTTTATCTGGAAGCCGCTGCCCATGCTGATTCTGGGGTTGCCGCCCTGCACAAGGAAGCCCATGTCGAAGTTGAAGAAGCGGGTTACCGTGATTTCCATTCCCGAAGCGATTGAAATCGCGCCGCTGGAGGAAAAATCCATGAGATTCAGCGGCTTCCTGAATTCGGCGGTGAAAAGGACAGGAGCGAAAATCCTGTAGGCAAGAGCCGCGCTGAGTCTTGTCGGAAGCGGGTCGTCCAGGGCCAGTGCAGAACCGAAGCCGGTGACGGAGACGCCAGCGTTGTTCAATGCAAGCCCCAAACTCAGATTCGGGTCCCTGTCGGCGAAATTCTTGAGGAAGTTGAAGCGCAGAAGGACACCCACATCAGCCATGACGGCCAGCGCAGACTGCTCAAGGCCGGAGCCGGAAATTATCTCGTCGGTCTGGTTGTCAGTGTAGTCCGGCATTCCCCTCCACGAAAAGCGGAGATTGGAGCCGACCGCAAGCCCCTTGAAATCGTATCCGGCCAAGAAATTGTACGAGGCGTTGATTGTGGCGGAAGTCTCGGTGTAATAGGAGCCTGCCACCCTTTCTCCGAAAAGGTTGTACTCTGAAAAAGGAACGTAGAAGCACTTGAGCTGCGCGCCGTACCCCAAATTTCCGTCGCGGCTCGTCGCAGAAATCGTCTCCATCGCGGAATCGGCTATCCATGCGTTGTGGAAGACGGCGATTTCAGTCTGCGGAAGCACGGAACTTGCGGCAGGATTGTAGTCGAAGAAGGAAATGTCGTCGCAGAGGGCCGTGCAGGCGCTTCCGAGGCTCTCCGCCCGCCCGCCCACGGGAATGTTCAGCGAGCGGAACGAAGTCAAGCCCTCGTTGTCGTCCGTGGACCACTCGAAAACATCCGCCAACGTAGAATTGGCATCGGACAAGTCGAGAGCGGAGGCCGCCAGCGGCATGAAAAAAAAGAGAAGAATCGAAAATCTGAAAGAGAAAAACGACATCCGTGTCATAATAAAAAAATCAGGAAAGGAAAATTCACATTTCCCGACTATAGATATTCTCGGAAAAAGACGAAGAATTCAACAATTCAAAAAACGGCAAGGCGAAACGCGGCAAGGCGAAACGCGAACGCACAAATGTTAATCGTTTACAATAAAACACTCTAATCATCTTCTTTTGATTCCGAAAATTATAGATAAGTAAAATTGTCTTTTCGTGGAAAAAGTGAAAAAAGAATTCATTTTGTCGGCATTTCTATATTTCTCGATATTATCTCTGCAGAATATATGCGCCCAGAACGCACAAACTGAGAGTCAGGAAAAGGAAGAGTCGTACTCTGCGAAAAGCAAGCCGTTGACGCTCAAGGAAATCGACAGGCTCATAAAATCGAAGGACTACAACCAGGCACTCGTGGAACTCACCACATACATGAGGGCGTATCCGAACGACTTCGACAGGGCGCAGAAGAGAGTCGCGAAAATCATGAAGCTCAGGACGCTATACGACTTGAAGGCCGAAAAACTCGCAGACATGATGAAGGAGAATGACGGGGAAGACAAAACAACAACGAGCAACTACACCGAAGAGGCGAAGGCCAGCGACCAAGAGAAACTCGACCTCATCATGCAGCTCGAGACGCACGAGAAGAACCAGACGGAAACGGCGGAAGAGCTTACGAGACAGGCGAGAAAAGCCCTCGCGCTCAGGTTCTATCTGGACCGCTACACAAGGATAATGAAGGACGGCCACGAACTTCTGACCAACGGAAAGTACGAGGATGCGTTGACGAAATTCGAGGAAGGATTCGACCTGAAGAAGAGCGACTCGGACAAAATCTACACATCCGAAGTCCCG
>CAMHLH010000244.1 GCA_946185925.1 uncultured Treponema sp. | reverse complement strand
CGAAAAAAAACAAAATATATAAATGCTTTAGGAGGCACAATATGAACGCACTTTCACTTTTCAACGACTGGCTCAACGACGGTTACTATGGAACAACATCAAAAATCTTCGTTCCGAATGTGGATGTCACAGAGACAAAAGATTCGTACGTATTGGAGATGGACCTTCCAGGAAGAACTGAAAAGGATGTCGCAATCGAACTCAACGACAGAGTTCTGACAATCTCTTCAGCAGACGAGAAAAAAGCAGAGACCGAAACACCAGAGACAGAAGAGAAGGACGAGGAGAAAGCAGAGGACGAGAACAAGCCACAGTACCTCATGAGGGAACGCTGCCGCTCGTCATTCAGCAGAAGCTTCACCCTTCCGAAGGACATCGACGAGACAGGAGTTTCGGCGAGCTTCAAGAACGGCGTCCTTTCAATAGCAATCCCAAGGAAGGCCGAAGCCCAGCCTAGAAAAATCACAATCAACGTAGCTTAAAAAGCGCGTATAAAAGAGACGGACAAGGCATCTTCAAAGACGAATGGAGTTTTTGGAGATGCCTTGTTTTTTTTCGGGGGATATCAGTGTATAATTTTTACGAAAACTATATGCCCGAGGAAAAAATTCATGAAGAAAAACACTGTCGCTTTTTTGACACGCTCATTAGTCGATGCTACAGGGATAAGCATGTGGCACGGAATAGTCGACAGTTGCAAGAAGGAGAAGGTTCCCGTAATCACATTCAGGGGACCGGACCTCAACCATGGAAACGAATCGATAATCTACCGGCTTTTCAACGACGAGACCTTCGGAGGGCTTATTTCATGGGCATCATCGGATGTCACAAAGGACGTTTCTGATTATTACCAGCAATTCAAAAACACCCCCTTGGTCTGCGTGACCTTCAAAGTCGAAGGCAAGCCTGTGATTTTCGCGGACTGCAAGGCAGGAATGTCGGAACTTATGGACCATCTAATAGATTTCCACAGCTTCACAAAAATCGCATTCATAAGGGGACCCGCACTGCACGTCTACGCCAACGAGCGCTACGAAGCATACCTCGAATCGCTCAAAAAGCACGGAATAGAAAAAGACGACAGGCTCATCTCCCCGAATGGCGGGTGGGGACTCAACGACGGAATGACAGCGGTGAAAAATTTCATACAAAGCGGACTCATTCCGGGCAGGGACATGGAAGCCATTGTCTGCGTCGGGGACAACGTTGCGATAGGCGCACAGGAATATCTCATAAAGCAGGGCTATCAAGTTCCGCACGATATAGCCGTCTGTGGGTTCAACGGAACAGACGACGCCGCATGGTGCAATCCCCCCATCACGACAGTTGAAATGCCGTTCCACGGAATCGGAGTCAAAGCATTCAGCACCCTCATGGACAAAATTTCTGGAAGGCCGACTCCGGAAGAATTCAGATACTCCACATCGCTAGTTCTTGGAGAGTCCTGCGGCTGCAAATCACTGTCTGTAAAAAAGGCCACATTACTGGCGGCATTGACAGACGAAAAGAGCAAATCCAAAAAGAAGGTTCCGCTCAAGTGCCTTTTCAGCGGCAATGGCAGCGACAAAGCTGAAATCGCGGAATCAGATCTGAAAGACGAAAAATGGCAGAAGCGGACGCGGAAAATGGTGCTCGAGGACATCGAATCCACAACCAGCTCAGAGGACTCCACCCTGGAGTTCTTCAAGGAGAACGCCCCCCGCCTTATCCAGCTTTATGCGGAATCTGTCGTATCGTTGGATTCAGAAAACACAGAATTCATCATCGAATTCGGAAAAACGCTGAACAAGTTTCTCTGCATATCGACGAAATTCAGGCTTTGGCAGGATTTTTTATCGGTATTGAGCATGAATTCACAGGCAATCATATCCTCCACAATATTCGAAAGCGTTTCCGCAAGCATCCTGCAGCAGGCGCGCATCTTGATTCATGAATTCGACAGCCGCCAGCAGAAGCAAAAATCTCTTTGGGACTTGAGATACGACGCAGACTTGCGCAACACCAGCGCCGACCTGCTGTCAAGCTACAACATCTCAGAGCTGATGGACATTCTCCACAAATCGCTGAAAAAACTCAAAATTCCCGGCGTATACGTCGTCCTCTACGAAAATTGCGAATACACGCCGAAGAACAACAAAATTCCCAAAAAGAGCAGACTAGTGCTCGCAGTCCGCGACAACGAGCGATTGAATCTGAAAAAAGACGGATTTGAATTCGACACTGAAAAAATAATCCCCGACCAGTTCCTTCCGCAATCGAACTTCTACTCGCTGGTATTGGAATCGCTGAATTTCCAGGACAAGTTCATTGGTTACATCGTATTTCAGGAAGGACCGAGGACTGGCGGACCATATACGGCAATCAGGGACCAGCTCTCAAGTTCCCTATACGGAGCGTTGCTCTTGGGCGAACTCAACGAAAACAAGGACTCTGTGGAATCCGCCATGCGCAACATGTCGAACAAGGCCGACTTGGTCGCGACCCACAGCAAAAGCATATCGGGAAGCATAAACACGATTTCTAATTCAATGGAATCCGTGACGGAGAACATAAGAAACATATCCGACAACATAATGACAGTCTCCGAAACTGTCAGCGCGGCCAGTCAAATGATAGACGAGGCGAACCTCTCAATAACGAATCTTGTATCAAGCACAGAAAGGATAAGCCAAGCTATCACGATGATAAACGACATATCCGAGACCATAAACGTCCTTGCCCTCAACGCATCAATCGAAGCGTCCCACGCAGGCGACGCGGGCAAGGGCTTCAGCGTAGTAGCAAAAGAAGTGAAAGTGCTGGCCGCAAAAACAATGAGTACCACGGAAATGATATTTGAACTTGTCACGAAGAACAACAAAAACACACAGGCTGCAAAGAAAGTCATGCTCCAGACAGCTTCGTCCATAAAAAAAATTTCGGAGCTCTCTGAAAGCATACAAAATTCTGTAAAAGACCAAGTGAATTCCACATCTACAGTTTCTTCGCAGATAGCAAACGCCTCTTCAGGAACAACAGAGATATCAAAGGCCATCGACGAAATAGCCGAAATTGGCTCTTCATTCAAAAGCAAAGACGATGAAAAAAGCGCAACTATCTAGCGAAAAAGAAAGAAAACAAAAATAAAGCCGCCCTTGTACAAGGGCGGCATACACAAAACCAGACAGTATCAATCAGTCAAAGTTGATACAAACTTAAGCCTGTTCTGTTGTTGCAGCGGCAGCTTTTACAGCTCTAGCCTCTTTTCTTGCGATGTTCTTCAATGCAGCATTGCAAATCTTGCAAATTTTCACATTGTTGCCATCAATTTCTTTTTCATAGAGAACTTTTACATTCTCTTTCTTGCAGCGTGGGCATACTCCACGTCCGTGATTAACTTCCGCACGGATACCTGTTCCACGATGTGCCTTAGACATAGATTAACTCCTTGATTCGCAATTTATTTTGTAGCTTCAGCTGACTCAGCAGGTGCAGCCTCAGCACTCTTTGCTTTAGTTGAAGTCTTCCTTGTAGAAGCCTTTTTTGCAGGAGCTTTCTCAGATTTCTCTGTTTTAGCAGTCTTTGGCTTTGAAGCCTTCTTGGCAGGTTTCTCAGCAACTTCCTCAGTGTCAGATGGCAACTTGTAGTCAACCAGTTCAAGGATAACAACATCAGCTGCATCACCCTGTCTGAAACCGAGTTTGAGGATACGAGTGTAACCACCATTGCGCTCCTTCATGCGAGGACCAACCTCTGTGAAGAGCTTGTTCAAGATTTTCTCATCCTGAATAAATTTTGCAACGATACGACGGTTGTGAACTGTATCTTCCTTTGCGCGTGTAATCAGTCTCTCAGCAGCCTTACGAACTTCCTTAGCCTTAGAACTTGTCGTTGTAATGCGCTCAAACCTGAGGAGTGAAGTAACCATGTTTCGTGACATTGCACGGCGATGTGCAGTTGTGCGTGAAAGTGGGTTAA
>CAMHLH010000243.1 GCA_946185925.1 uncultured Treponema sp. | reverse complement strand
GACATTCCGATTTCAAACTGCATAAATTCGGGATACAAGAAGATATATCTTTTGACACAGTTCAACTCTGCGTCGCTTCACCACCACATAACAAATTCATACAACTTCGACAGGTTCGACAGGGGATTCGTAGAGATTCTCGCGGCCGAGCAGACTCTCGAACACTCAAGCTGGTTCGAGGGAACAGCCGATGCCGTAAGGAAGAACATGAGCCATTTCCGCTCCCAGCATCCGACCCACTACATAATCCTCTCTGGAGACCAGCTGTACCGCATGGACCTCAGGGAGTTCATGAACCAGCACATAAAGAGCGGAGCCGACATAACAATCGCGACCACAGCCGTGAACAGAAGGGACGCTTCCGGCTTCGGAATCATGCAGATCGACGCGAACAAGAGGATAACGGCCTTCCAGGAGAAGCCGGCCAAGGACAAGGACATCTCCGACTGGAAGATTCCTGCCGCGTCGAGGGGAGACCTGCCCGCGGAGAAGGAATACCTGGCATCAATGGGAATCTACATCTTCAACGCGGAGGCGATGGAGGAAGCCCTCAACAACGAGTACACGGACTTCGGAAAGGAAATCATCCCGATGTCCATAAAGAACAAGAAGGTCAACTCGTACATCTTCAACGGCTACTGGGAAGACATCGGAACGATACGCAGCTACTACGAGGCGACGCTGGCGCTCACGAACTACGACCCGGAGTTCGATTTCTACGACGCGGAAAAGCCAATCTACACGCACATGCGCTTCCTCCCGACATCGAAAATCAACGACGCGCTCATCGAGAACAGCCTCACCTCCGAGGGATGCATCATCTCCAAGGCCAAGCTCAAGCAGTCCGTCATCGGAGTCCGCTCCATTCTTGAAACAGGCGCGGAGCTCGACGGCGTCATCGTCATGGGTGCCGACTGGTACGAGAACGAAGAGCAGAAAGAGGAGAACGCGAAAGCGGGAAGGCCGAACATGGGAATCGGAAAGAACTGCAAAATCGCGAGGACAATCATCGACAAGAACGCTTCCATCGGTGACAACTGCAGAATCAACGTGGACGGCAAGAAGTACGAGGACGGCGACCACGGCCTATTCTACAGCGCGGACGGAATCATCGTCATCAGGAAGGGCTCCGTCATTCCTGCGGGCACAGTAATCTAACGCCACCAGAAGCGGACAAGAAGAAAAACCTGCCGGATTCGGCCATCAGGTGCCGTACGACAGGTTTTTTTGTTTGTCATTCGGCGATTCATCAACTAGAATTGAACAATGGATTTTTACGGAAAACTAGGCGACTTATTGAGCGAGGCGTTGGAAAAAGGAGAGATTCCGAAAGACGACGATAGACGCACCTTAAGAAACCACACGGAAACTAACAAAACAGACGGAAAATCGGCTGCAGCCCAAAAAGACGCAGAATCTGGCTTCGGCAAGGCAAGAAAGGCAGAAAGAGAGTCCATTGCGGGCGAAGAAAACGAAAGCCCGGAAAATGAAAATCAAAACACCACAAGGATAGACTCTCGGGACAAGGAAAAGGCACGGACATTCACTTTCACGCAGTTCGGGCAGAGCAAGGCCGGCGACGAGAAGCCCAAACGGACATTCTCGTTCGAGCAGTTCGCGAAGATGAACCAGGAAGCCGCGCACACAGAGCCGAAAGTGCAGATATACAAATTTTCCCAGCTGGTCATTCCACAGAACGTCCTCTACGCCCTGAACGTGATTGGGATTCCAACGAACGCGGATTTCGAACTGGCGAAAAAAATATACAGGGAAAAAATCATGTACTACCACCCGGACAAGTGGCTCAACACTCCGTACATTGAACTGGCGAAGACAAACACCCAGACGCTCAACATGGCCTGGGAGATTGTCGAATGGTGGTATGTCGCCAGATAACCCGAAAAATCAGCCCTCGCGGTCAATCATGTCGGACACGGACACTTCACCGTCATCGGCGATTCCGTAATCGGCGAGTTTTCTGTGCAGGGTCTTGCGCCCGATTCCAAGCACGTCCGCTGTCTTCGTCTTGTTTCCGTTGTTGGCAGCGAGATTCTGGACGATTATGATTTTCTCCGCCTCCCCCAGGGAAATGCCGAGCGGGACTGATATTGACTCCGCCCCAGAGCCTTTCGAGACGCTCGGCGGCAGGTCCTCAAGCGTTATCTCGTCCCCGTTCGCCATGACGACGGAGCTCTCGACGCAGTGCTCAAGCTCGCGTATGTTTCCTGGCCAGTCGTACTTGTATATGGCCGAACGGGATTTGCTGTCGAAGCCGCGCACGTTTTTTCCGTTCTCCTTGTTGAATCTTTCAAGAAATGAGTTGAGAAGCAGCGGAATGTCGTCCTTCCTTTCCCTGAGAGGCGGAACCTCTATCTTTATTCCGTTCAGCCTGAAATAAAGGTCCTCCCTGAACCGCCCAGCCTTGACCTCCTCCTCAAGATTCTTGTTTGTTGCGGCGATTATCCTCACATCCACCTCCAGAGTCTGCTCGCCGCCCACCATCTCGAACTTTCTCTCCTGAAGCACACGGAGCAGCTTGACTTGGACGCTCTGGTTGATTTCTCCGATTTCGTCAAGGAATATCGTTCCGCCATGCGCGAGCTCGAATTTTCCCCTGTGCAGGGAATCCGCACCCGTGAACGAGCCTTTCTCGTGGCCGAAAAGCTCGCTCTCAAGCAATGTCTCGCTCAAAGCCGCGCAATGCACAGTCACAAGCGGCTTGTCCTTCCTTGAAGAAAGAGAGTGTATAGCTGAGACAAGCAGGCTTTTTCCTACCCCGCTCTCTCCCGTTATGAGCACGCTGATGCGGGCGTCCGCGACCTTGCGGACCAGGGTCATGACCTTCTGCATGGCCGCGCTGCTTCCGATGAGGTTGTCCACCTTCTTGTTGGAGTCAATCTCCTGCCTGAGCTGCTGGTTCTGGATTTTCAGCTCGCGCCCCTGCAGCGCCCTCTTCACGGTAATCTCAAGCTGCTCAAGATTCAGCGGCTTAGTGAGGAAATTGAAAGCACCGTTCTGCATCGCCTTCACGGCCTCGTCGATGGAGCCGTGGCCCGTAAGGACAATAACGGGGATTCCCGGAGTCTCCCTGGTGACATGCTGCAGGACGTCCTCTCCGGAAACTCCGCCGGGCATCCTCAAATCCGTTATCACCAAATCGATGTCGCCCTTCGCAATCAAAGAAAGGGCCTCCTTTCCGTTCTCCGCAAGCTTCACATTGTAGCCGTCCATCTCGAAGTCAGCGGCAAGCCCTTCCCGTATGTTCTTCTCGTCGTCGACGATAAGGATTGTGAATTTCATTCGCCCCCCCTCTTTTCCGCCTTCTCATTTCCGCCAGCGTCGCAGGTCAAAAGACGCCTGTTCAACTGAGGGACAGGCAAAGTCACTGTGAACTCGGTTCCTTCGCCAAGCTCGGACTTGATTTCTATGTCCCCTGAAAATTCCTTTATGATTTTGTAGCTCATGGCCATGCCCAAGCCGGTCCCGTTGGCCTTCGTGGTGAAATACGGCTCGAAGACACGGGCGGAAACCTTGCTGTCCATTCCGCTTCCGTTGTCCGCGAAGCGCAAAATGTATTTTCCGTCGGAGACCTCGGTCTTTATGGATATTTTTCCGCCGGAACCTTCAAAACGGGTCTTTATGGCCGCCAGAGAATTCTGGGAAAGGTTGACAATGACTTCCCTGAAAAGCTTCGCGTCCATGAGGACACGCGGGCAGTTTCCGCAGAAATCGGATTCGATTTCGATGTTGTTCTCGGTGAATTCCGGCTTGAAGAAGTCCACAAAAGCCTCAAGCAGAGAATTTGGGTTCACAAGCTCCAGCTCCACGGACAAGGGACGCACGGCCATCAGGAAATCCACGACGATTTTGTTCAGCCTGTCGATTTCGGAATTCACGACGTCGAGATAGTTCTCCACGAATTTCGGGTCGGGAAGCAGGCCGTCCCCCTCCCTCTTCTTC
>CAMHLH010000242.1 GCA_946185925.1 uncultured Treponema sp. | reverse complement strand
ATAGGCTTCACCGGAATCGCCGATTTGCGCCATTTCATCGCGTTGGAGTACATGGGCGGCATGATGAAGGCGGCCGAGGACTACGACGTTAACTTCATCAACATGGGCGGCGCCGTCCGCTATTCGCTCTTCGACGACATAAATTTCATCTCCACCTACAAGAAGAGCTTCAGGTTCATGAAGTCGCCCCTGCTCGACGGAATCGTGACCTGGGCGGCTTCCTTGAGCGAATTCATGGACCACGAGTCAATCAAGGAGCTGTTCGGCTCCCTGCGTCCCCTTCCGATGGTGGACATCGGGCACATGGACATTCCAGGCTCTTCCATGCTCAAAATCGACAACAGCTCTTCGATGGAGATGATGATGGACCATCTGGTGGAAAAACACCATTACACGAGGTTCGCATTCATCGGGACGGACGTGTCGATTCCGCAGAAACGCCGCCTCAAGAATTTCGAGAGGGAGCTGGACAGGCACTCTCTTCCGCACATAGAAGGAGCCGTCGTCATGATGGACAAGAAGATGGAGGCGAAGTACATCGACGAGGCCGTGGACAAGCTGCTTTCCGCGCTAGACCTTCACGGACGGAAGAACATCGACGCAATCGTGACCGCATCCGACATAATCGCCTCCGAGACGATGGAGCACCTGCACCGCCGCGGAATCAGCGTTCCCAAGGATGTGGCGGTCACGGGCTTCAACAACTGGTCGGAAAGCATGACCGCCCGCTCTCCGATTACGACAATCGATTTGTCCTATTTCGAGCGCGGCTACATGGCGGTGGAGATGCTCATCGACCGCTTGATAGAGCCTGGGCGTCCGCCGGAGACAAGGTTCTTGAAGTCGAAGTTGATAGTCAGGCAGTCGTGCGGCTGCTTCGAAAAAAGCGTGAATTCTGTTTTGCCCACGGACTCTCCCCGCAGTGAAGTTCAGAACATCGATTCCGAGTCGGATTTCCGCGGCTATCTTTTTTCCGCCGCCTCTTCCGCCTGCCCCCATCAGGACGAAAAATCGATAGAGGCCCTTGTGGACGCCATTTCCCACGATTTGTACTCGCATTCGGCGGAAAGCAAAATCCTTGTCTGGTTCCAGAACGCCATGCAGAACTGGAGGCGGCTTCGGGATTTCGACAGCGGGCTTTTTCAGGACGCTGTAAGCAGAATCAGGAGCACCCTGCTTCCCATGCTCAGAAACGAGAGCTTCGAGACGGTAATCCACATGGAGAACATCTTCCACCAGACGAGGGCCTTGGTGTCGGTCTTCCAGAACTACGAGGCGTTCGGGGAGCGGGAGAATCCCTACAAGCTGAACAACATCGCAAACCAGTCCGTCAATTTCACGTCCGCTTCTTCTATGGAGCAGATTTTCGAGGTCCTCCGCTATCAGCTTTCCGAACTCGACATCCCGGAGATTGTCATGGTGCTGAACGAGGACCTGAAGACAAATTTTTCAAGGCAGAGGATTGCGTTCTCTTTTCCACAGCCGGAAGGAAAAAACGGGAATCTGATTGGGCAGGAGGTTCTTGAGCCGCATCTCTTCCCCAGGGAATTTTTTTCAAATGAGAAGAGACACTCTCTCATGCTCGGAATCCTCCACCACGCAGACCGTTCTTTCGGCTACGCATTCTTCGGCATGAAGAGCCGCAATATCGCCCGCTACGACATCCTCCGGATGCTCTTGAGCAACGCCCTCTACAATGTCGCCGAGAATTCGCCGCAGGTTTTTGCCCGGGAAATCGCGCCGAGCGGCGAGCAGGTGGCCATGGTGGTTCGAGGCGAAGCGGCCGGCGGCATCGAAAGCAAGCGCAACAGGATAAGCTCCGAAAAGATAACCGCGTACCTCCTCGACCACATCTCCGAGCCTACCGACGTTCAGAAGATGGCGGATTCGCTCATGGTGAGCAAGAGCTATCTGAGCAAGAAATGCAAGGAGCTTACTGGAAATTCCGTCCAGACCCTCCACGAGAAGCTCAAAATCGAGCAGGCCAAGAACATGCTCGTCTCCGGCGGCTTCGAGTTCGCCCAGATTGCGGCCGCGCTAGGTTTTTCAAGCCAGAGCTATTTCTCCAGCGTCTTCAAGAAGAACACCGGCAAAAGCCCGTCGAATTGGCTGCGGGCACGCTGAATTACGTCCGTAAACTGAGCTTTCCGGACAAGTTGGATATTTATGATATAGTAGATTTCATGAATGAAAATGTTAATGGAGGGCGGGAGTCCCTCGGAAGCAGACTTGGGTTTCTGCTCATAAGCGCGGGCTGCGCCATCGGTATCGGGAATGTGTGGAAGTTCCCGTATTTGTGCGGTCAGAATGGAGGAGGGGCGTTCGTCCTTCTGTATGTGTTCTTTCTGGTGATTCTCGGAATTCCTGTCATGACGATGGAATTCGCGCTCGGCCGCGCCGCCCGGAAAAGTCCTGTCAGGCTCTACCAGCAGCTTGAGAAGCCCGGCAGCAAATGGCATCTCCACGGCTACGCCGCGATGGCGGGAAACGTCATTTTGATGATGTTCTACACGACTGTCGCCGGCTGGATGCTCTCGTATTTCGTAAAATCAGTGCGCGGCGATTTCGTCTCGCTTTCGACCGACTTGGTCGCGGCCGAATTCTCTTCGATGCTCTCGTCGCCTTTGATGATGGTCGCCGCCATGTTCGTCGTCGTGGCCGTCGGATTCTTCATCTGCATCCTCGGCCTTGAGAGCGGTGTCGAGCGCGTCTCAAAGGTGATGATGATTGCCCTTTTTGCGATTATGGTCGTGCTCGCGGTCCACAGCGTCGTAATCGACGGAGGCAGCGAGGGGCTTTCGTTCTATCTTGTCCCCGACTTTTCGCGCGTCAAGGAAATTGGCTTTTTGAACGTCGCGGTCTCCGCGATGAACCAGGCGTTTTTCACGCTCAGCATCGGAAGCGGCTCCATGGCGATTTTCGGAAGCTACATCGGAAAAGAGCGCGCCCTCTTCGGCGAGGCCGTGCATGTCGCGCTTTTGGACACTTTCGTCGCGATTGTCTCCGGCCTCATAATCTTTCCGGCGTGCTTCTCTTACGGTGTGCAGCCAGACAGCGGCCCGTCGCTCATCTTCATCACGCTGCCGAACATCTTCAACCACATGCCGCTCGGACGCGTCTGGGGCAGTCTCTTCTTCCTCTTCATGACGTTCGCCGCGTTTTCGACGGTGGTCGCCGTTTTCGAGACGATAATCGCCTGCACGATGGACCTTACGGGTTGGAGCCGGAAAAAGGCCGGCATCGTCTGCGCCGTGCTCATGTTCGCGCTTTCTCTTCCCTGCACGCTCGGCTTCAATGTCCTTTCGTTCATCCAGCCGATGGGCGAGGGCAGCGGAATCCTCGACCTTGAGGATTTCATCGTGTCGAACCTGCTTCTCCCGTGCGGAGCGTTGATATTCATTCTTTTCTGCACTCTCAGGTACGGCTGGGGCTGGGACAAATTCGTCCAAGAGGCGAACACCGGCCGCGGCCTGAAAATCGCCGGTTGGATGCGCTGGTACATGACGCTCGTCCTTCCGGTCATCGTCGGCGTGATTATCGTCATGGGGCTGGTTTGAAAATCCGGCTCAATGCCATAATTAGAATAGCGATGCTGCCAGAAGGCCACCGATTGTTGAAAAAAGCAGACCGAAGGAAATCAGGAAAATCGAGATAATCAATTCGATTTTACCACTTCCGGAAACGACTTCTCTCGGATTGTCAGGATTCACGCAGATTTCAACGATGTCGCCGATTTTGTATTCGGGCGGATATGAGCCAATATTTCCTTTCGCTCGAATCTTTTCTTTTTTGAAATTAAATTCGAACATTGGATAATATGCAGAAACATGACTTTTGTTCCGTCCAGTTCCGACTGTAGAATGCACAAGCTCATTTGAAACGACTTTTGCTTTGACTGTCATTCGGCATCTGTTTCTTTTCCGTCTTGTTGCGATAAGAAAAATCACTCCCGAAAGAATCGCAAGAACGCCAAGTGCTATGAAAA
>CAMHLH010000241.1 GCA_946185925.1 uncultured Treponema sp. | reverse complement strand
GTTCGGTCGTGGACCTGAAAGCTTAAAGCAAAGCAGGAAGCGATGCTTAATGCTTCTTCTCAAACTTTGAATTCAGCGGAAAAAAGAGAATATGGCGGATATATCTGTACCTGGATTCAGTGACAAATACAAGACAAAAGACTATATCGAAGCGTTGATGCAGAAAGAGAGGATTCCCCTCAACAGAGAGAAGGACAACCTCGACAAATACAAGGAGCAGCAGGCCGCCTGGAGAACAGTCAACCAAAAAATGTCGACTCTGAGAGCGAATTCAAAATCCCTGTATTCGTTTGAAAACCCCTTCAACAACAAATTGGCCTCCTCGTCCGACGAAGACGCGATAACGGCGGAGGCTGGCAGGGACGCGGCCTACGAATCAATAAAAGTCGACGTCGTAAAAGAGGCGACCGCAGACAGATTTCTCTCGCAGGAATTGGAGAAGAATTCAAAAGTCCCAAAAGGAAAGTACACATTCGAAGTCGGTGACAAAGAGATTTCGTTCAACTGGAAGGGCGGAAAGATAACGGACTTCATAACCGCGCTGAACAAACGAAGTTCGAACACGATAAAGGCCTCCCTCATAGGAACGAGCGGAAACAAAAACGCGCTCTTGATAGAGTCTCTGAAAACAGGAAACGACAACAACCTCATATTCAAGGACGACGCCCTTTCATACGCAATACAGAACAAAATCGTCGAGAAAAGCAAGAAGGACCTCGTTGAGTTCGGAAACGACACGGAGTATTTTGAAAACCCGCAAACCGAAGAAACGATTCCAGAAAACGACCAGGAGGGGATGCCCCCATTCAAGAAAAAGGCCGTTGAGATAGCGGAGACTGTCGACGAGGCGGGAAATCCGGTTCCAGACGAAGACAGGACCGTAATTCCACCGAGAAAAGGCTTCACAGTGCCGGTCGACCCGGAATTCCACGAGAACGCAAACAACAGAATCGACTTCACTTACAAGACCAACGAGGTCGAAGACATAACGGAGGAGCTGAACAACAAGCGCACTACCCGTCCGGACTTCCTGAACCCCGGAAAAGCCACGTTCTCCGATGTCACAGTGCTGAACGAGCCGGACGACACAATTCTGCCGCCGATTCCGGAAAACGAGCTGACTCCCATCGCCGACGCTGCTGATTTCTACGTGCACAACACGGACGGAAGCGAGACAAAGATAGACACGAACGGAGAAAATTCATCAACGGACTCAGCCACAGGAGAGAAGACGATATCGATTGCCGTAAGGGACTTTCCAGACATGGACAGCATTGTCGTCAGGAACAGGAACACAGGAGCCGAGATATCCATGACGTCGTACACGGTCTACGATGAAAAAAAGAAGCTCGACTACTCGCCGGTCAATCCCGTAAGCACAGCCGGAGACGCGACAATAAAATACAACGGAATAACAATCAACAGGCCAACGAACAAAATCGACGACGTGATACCGCATGTCACGCTCAACGTCAAACAGCCGACTGAGCGGACGGCAACAATAGACATAACGCCGGACAAGGATTCAGCGAAGTCGGCCCTCATAGATTTCGTCGGAAGCTACAACCAGGTAATAGCGGAGATGAACATACTGAGCGACAACAAACCGGAGGTCGTGGACGAGCTGGACTATCTTTCAAAAGAGGAGAAAGAGGACTACTACAAGAAGCTCGGCATGTTCCAGGGCGATTTCTCGCTCACAAACGGAAAGTCGTCGCTGAGGAACATCGTCAACGCGAACTATCCATGGGGAGACGAGGCGACAATAACCATGCTCGCGCAGATAGGAATATCCAGCAGGGCAAGCGGCGGTGGCGGATACAACCCCGCACAGCTGAGAGGATACCTTGAGATAGACGAAAAGAAGCTCGACTCTTCAATCGAGAACAATCTGGACCAAATCAAGAACATATTCGGATACGACAGGGACGGAGACTTGATAATCGATTCGGGCATAGCCTACAGCATGGACAAGCAGCTCTCGTCATGGGTGCAGAGCGGCGGGATACTCGCCACAAAGGACTCGGGAATCGACCAGAGAATAAAGGCGTCTGAAAAAAACATAAAGAAGCTCGAAGACCAGCTGGACGGAAAAGAGGCCAGCCTCAGGCAGAAATACGGCCAGATGGAGGGGACTCTCAACAGTCTGAACGCGCAGTCCAACACACTCAACAGTTTTACAAACCAGAATAAACAGTAGTATAATGTTATAGTGTTATATTATTCAGTTTTATGAAAATTAGGCGGTTATAAATGGAATTTTTTGTGAATTCTCAGAAGATAGACATCACACTCGAAGACGAAAAGACAATCGGAGACGTCCTCAAAGCGTTTGAAACGGAATTTGAATCGAACAACGCTACAACGACAGGCATCAAGCTCGACGGAAAAGTCGTGGGGGCGGAGGAGTTCGACGAAATTTCAAAGAAGGAGCTGACGGACTCCACGAAATTGGAGCTTTCGATTATCCTGCTGTCAGAAATCAAAGGTGCGTTGGCGGCAGAATCAGCGGCGTGTCTCTCTCTTTCAGAGAAAATAAAGGACATCTCCGTAGCCTTCCAAAGCGGAAAAGACAAGGAGGCGGCCGCGCTCATAGCGACCCTCGCAGATTTGCTGGACGCGATGTGCACGACGATAAAGCAGACCGCCTATTTCCCGAATGAGTTTGAATCGGAGGATGGAGAGGCCGCAAAGGAATTCGAGACATTCTTCTCTGAAATAACACCGATTTTGTCTGATTTGCAGCAAGCACAGGAATCGAACGACACAGTGTTGATGGGCGACCTTGCAGAATACGAGATAAGCCCAAGGCTTGCGGCCATTTCTGAAACATTGAAAAAAATCTAGACATATACCAAAGCGCAGATTTTTATGGAGACTTTATATGAATAAGATTCTGAAAAATATGGCTTGGCTTTTTTCCATCGGGACGATGCTGGTTTCATGCGGAAATTCATCGCTGACAGGAACAAACTCAGGCTCATTGGTCGAAGACAGAAGCAGTGATGTCGTCATGACATTCATGATGCTTTTCGTAGTGCTTATTCTGGCCATATCACTGATTTTCGTCGTCTCAAAAAAAATCGTCGCGTACAAAAATTCTCCAGAGCACTTGGAAAGGCAGAAAAGACGCCCCACATCAGCGAGCGACATAGCGGACATCGCAAAAGAGGCTTCCCTGACAAAAAAGGAAAAAGATTTGCTCTGGCGAATATGCAAGACAAGGAAAACACCGAACGTCATCTATTTTGTCAAAGATACGGACGATGTTGACAGACTTCTCAAGGAAGAGTACATAGACATGAAGCCTTCAAAAAATGAAGACATGATTTCCACTCTCTTTTCTCTCAGAATAAAACTTTTGAAGACATTCAAGCAGGTGACAGTCCTCAGAAGCACGAAGGTGATTGAAGAGAACTCGATTTTCACCTATACACATTCGAAGGGCTTCCACCACAAGCTCAAGCTGATTGGCACGAATTCCGACAACATGACGTTCCTGTTGCCAAAAAGCCTGGCGGAAGCGACCGATTTGCCAGCGGAACTCTCAAAAGTCTCATTGGTGTACGAGGACAGGGATTTCTTTCCTTACGAGATAGAGACGAGAATCGTGCGGTATGAAGACGGAAAGGACGGAGAGAAAAAAATGATAACCGTCCACACAGACAAGATTGTTCCGTTGAAGAAGAGACAGGCTGAGCGTATCGAGATTCAGTCTCCGTGCACTTTCTACTCCGTGAAAAAGACGGCGGGCGGGGACAAGGACAATCCCCACTACGAGGTTTCCGAAAAGGAGCACGAAGGGACGCTTGAGGATGTCTCTATGGGTGGATGCAGGGTCATCACGACATTGCCGATAAAATCAGGGCAGTTGCTCTCGATAAAAGGAGAAATGAACAAAAAGGATACTGACACCGCCATTGGAGAGATTGTCAGGACGACAAAGAGAGTTGACAACAATTTCATTCTTCATGTTCGGTTTATAAAAATCGAAACTGCTGTCAAAAA
>CAMHLH010000240.1 GCA_946185925.1 uncultured Treponema sp. | reverse complement strand
GAAAAGGCTTTCCTTGATTTTTCTCTTTCGCCCGGAACTTCGCTCGTCTTCGCGGCGTCCCCTTCAAATCCGCTTGGAAAAGTCCTTTCGCTTGAAGAGATTTTTTCAGTGGAAAAGGCCTGTGAGAGGGCAGGGTGCGTTTTCGTCCTGGACTCCTGCTTCTGCCAGTTCTCCGAAAGAGCCAACTCTGTTTTGGAAAAGTTGATTGAAAGGAAAGATGATTTTCCGAATCTCATCGTCTTGAACGCCTTCACGAAATTCTACGGAATGGCGGGACTCAGGCTCGGCTACGCCCTCTGCTTCTCAAAAGCCCTCTGCGCCCGTCTACAGTCGCTGAGCCAGCCCTGGCCGGTCAGTGCTGTCGCGCAGAGTTGCGGAGAAGCCGTCTTAAAGAGCGAACTCTGCGGTACTGATTTTTCGCCGGCGTCTTCATGGACAAGGCGGATGCGCGCTCTTGTGGAAGCGGAGCGGAAAAGGTTCGAGTCCTTCTTTGAAAAGTGGGGAATCGAATTTGAAAAGTCGGAGTCCAATTTTGTTTCGTTCAAATTCACTTTCCCCAAGGGCAGTTTTTCCCTTGCTGAAAATTCAGTCACAGAATTCTCTTCAGTTCTTTCGGATGATGAAAAATTCGAAGGAATCCAAATCCGCTCCTGTGTGGATTTTTTCTCGCTTGGAGGGGAATGGCACAGAATCGCTGTGAAAAGTCCCATTGAAAATTCGCTTCTGCTTCGCTTGTTTGAAGGCATTCTTTCGGGGAAAAAGGCTTTCGGAGAAGTCGGTGTGCAAAAAGCCCGCTGCGTCATGGTGCAGGGGACGATGTCGAATTCCGGGAAGTCGCTTTTGGTGGCTGCCCTTTGCAGGATTTTCAGGAACGACGGCTTCCGTGTCGCGCCTTTCAAAAGCCAGAACATGGCGCTGAATTCCGGCGTAACCGCCGACGGCAGGGAAATGGGTCGCGCGCAGATAATGCAGGCCGAGGCCGCGAAAATCCTCCCCGACGTGCGCATGAATCCTGTCCTCCTGAAGCCCAATTCCGACAGCGGAAGCCAGGTCATCGTCAACGGGGAGATTCTCTGCAACATGTCGGCCAGGGACTATTTTTCATACAGGAAGTCGCTTCTGCCAAAGATAAAGGAAGCCTACGATTCGCTTGCCGAGGAAAACGACATAATCGTGATTGAAGGTGCGGGAAGCCCGGCCGAGATAAACCTCCGCGAGAACGACATCGTGAACATGGGGCTGGCCGAGCTTGTTGACGCTCCCGTTGTCATCGTCGGCGACATCGACAGGGGCGGCGTCTTCGCTTCGCTTTACGGAACGTTCGCGCTCCTCGGCGAAAGCGAGCGGAAACGCATAAAAGGCTTCGTCATAAACAAGTTTCGCGGCGACGTCTCCCTGCTCCAGAACGGACTTTCCATGCTGAACGATTTGACCGGCAGGGAAGTGCTCGGTGTCGTCCCTTTCATCCGCGGCTTGAAGATTGACGACGAGGATTCCCTTTCCGCCGCGCTTTCAAATTCGTCGCAGCAGGGGAAAAAAGCGGCCGCGCTTTTGAAGGTTTCCGTGGTCCGCCTTCCATACATCTCCAATTTCACGGATTTGGACAGTTTCAGCCGCCTGCCTTTCGTCGATGTGGAATTTTTCGATTCTGCTGACACCTTCGACAGTTCTTCCGACCTTCTGGTGGTTCCCGGAAGCAAGAACACAATCGCTTCGATGGAATTTCTTGACTCGACAGGACTCTCCGGTTTGATACGGAAATTCGCCGTTGAAAGACCCGTCGTGGGCATCTGCGGCGGCTTCCAGCTTTTGGGCGAGAGCCTTGACGATTCTTCTGGAAACGAGGACGCGTCCGCGAAAAAAATGGAGGGGCTTTCCCTTCTTCCGCTCGGGACGTTTTTCACTTCCAGAAAGACCCGGGTTCAGGTCTCGGAAAAACTCCCCTCGATTGATGGATTCTTCTCCTTTCTTTCGGGGAAAAAAGTCCGGGGGTACGAAATCCATCAGGGAGAGACGTTTTTTGCCGGCGGCGAGGAAAAAAGCGTGCGGATTTTTGCGAAGGGCAACGTCCTTGGAACCTACATCCACGGTTTTTTCGATTCTGCCGATGTCGTCGATTCGATTCTTGAAGTCTTGGCCTCAAAAAAGAAAGTCGAACTTCCAGAAATCGACGGTGCGGAGGACGGAAAGGAAAGGGAATTCGACCGCCTTGAAAGAGTCGTGCGCGAATCAGTCGATTTGAAAAAGCTGTATGCGATTTTGGGAATTGATATTGAAAAAATTGATGTTGGGGAATGAAATATGGTCCATTTGTATTACGGAGACGGCAAGGGAAAGACCACTGCCGCAATCGGGCTTTCGGTGCGCGCCTTAGGAAACAGGATGCCGGTGGTCTTCGTCCAGTTTTTGAAGTCGAAGGAGGTCGGCGAAATCAGGATGCTTGAGAAGCTCGGAGCGAAAGTCCTTCGTGGAAAAGCGTGCGAGAAATTCACCTTCCAGATGAGCGATGAGGAAAAAAGAGAGACCAGGCGCATTTCCATGTCGAATTTCAACTCTGCTTTGGAAATCTGCGCGAAGCTTTCAAAAAAATCTCCGGTGCTCCTTGTCCTTGACGAGATTTGCGCGGCCTGGAACTGCGACATGGTTGACCGGGTCGACGCCGAGTACCTCGTGACCAACCCTCCCGAAAGCGTGGAAATTGTCCTTACCGGCCGCAACCCGCCCACCGTGTTCCGTGAAAAAGCCGACTATGCCACAGAGATGAAAAAAGAGAAGCACCCTTTCGACAAGGGAATTGCCGCCAGAAGAGGAGTCGAATATTGAAACTTTTTGAGAACCTTCCAGAATATCCTGCGATAGAGCACCATCTGCCTTCCGAAATCGAAAGAGAGAGCATGGTCACAATAAAGAAAGAGCTTCGCCGGATGGACATCAAGCTCGATGAGAAAAACGAGGCCGTAATCCTCCGCTGCATCCACACCACGGCCGATTTCGACTACGCGAGAAATCTTGTCTTTTCGGAAAACGCAGTCGCGAAACTCTCGGAAATCCTCGCGACCTGCCAGCCCGTCGTCGTCACCGACACCAACATGGCCCTCTCGGGAATATCAGCCACCGCCTGCAAAAAATTAGGCATCGAAAAAGTCTGCTTCATGGCCGACCCGGAAGTCGCCGCCGCTTCAAAGGAGAGCGGCTTGACCCGCGCCGTCTGCTCCATTGACAAGGCCGCGGCCCTTTTCTCCGACCGCCATGTCGTCTTCGCCATCGGAAACGCCCCCACGGCCCTCGTTAGAATCCGCCAGCTTTTGGACGCGGGCGTTTTCCGTCCCGCCTTCGTGGTGGCGGCCCCTGTCGGCTTCGTGAACGTCATCCCCGCCAAGGACTTGATTCTCCAAAGCCCCCTCGACTTCATCGTTTCTTCCGGCCGCAAAGGCGGCAGTCCTGTCGCGGCCGCAATCATGAATGCGGTTTTGTATTCGCTTTGAGGCTGTTTCTTGAAGCGTGTTGAGCGCCGATTTTTGTCTGGATTGCCCACAGTCTCATATAAAAAAAACAGGTGTGTGGATAAAATTTGTCAATCAAGTATGAAAAGACTATTGACTGTTTTTGTCGTCCCTGATATATTATTTTTCATCGCTTGAGATTGTAGCTCAGTTGGATTAGAGCATCTGCCTTCTAAGCAGAGGGTCGCTGGTTCGAGCCCAGTCAGTCTCAAAGCCGGCGAAGTCCTGTTTTTGTGGCTTCGCCTTTTTTTATGCGCTGAAAAACGCTCCCCCTCTTGCATAAAAAAACTGGAGTGTCGCACGGACTGTCACACACTCCCTTGGAGTTTTTTTATAGCGCAAACGAACTGGCACCGAATCAAGAACGGCAGTAGTATGGAATCATGAAGGAATGTAAAAAATGAAAAACCTTTTGTTTTGCTTGCTGATTCTTGCCGTTTCCATTTTTATGTCGTGCCAAATGACACCGGATGGACCTGTGCTTGATTTCAGCGTGTTCAACGGTGTCGATTGGT
>CAMHLH010000239.1 GCA_946185925.1 uncultured Treponema sp. | reverse complement strand
GTAGCATTAACTGCATCTTCATCTTTTTCAAACTCGGACTTCAAAATGATTGAAAGCCAATATCCTTCTTTTTGAAAAGAGCTGTACTCTGCAGTAAATGTGTACTTTTCTTTTTCCAAGTAGCCGATAAGGCTCGAATTGCAAGCAGGCAGAGGAAAAAGTTTCAACACCAGCAAAGGCTTTGCAAATTTCGGGAAATATAACCCCAGCCAAATTCCTATTTCACTAGTATCTGAATAGACAGCATTGTAATACCGACCGATATTGCATCCATTATCTGTCTGCGCCTGAAAATTTAGTTTTTCCAAATTACTCAGGTAGGCGTTTTTCCAGCCCTCTCATTTCCAGCAATATACAAAACCTTTGCTTCTTTCATAATCTTTTTCTCCTTCAATTTATCAATGGTTATTTTGACTCAATGGTGCGAACAACGCGGAAGCCTACGGTGTCGCCGCTGCCGTGCTTCCTCACTTGACTTTCTGAGATCTGCTCTCCACAGCGACCACTAGGGTGCTACTGCGCGGAGCGAACAAGGCGGAAGCCTAAGTTGTCGCCGCTGCGGTACGGGTAGTTGATGCCACGGCTAGCAACCTTGCAGTAGTCGGCGTCGCCGCTCCAACCGCCACCACGGCACACGCGGTAATTGCCCGACGAGTTCCAGCACAATTCCCATACGTTTCCGCTCATGTCGTAGAGTCCGTAGCCGTTCGGCTTTTTCTGCGCCACGGGCTGTGTCGTTTTTCCGCTGTTGGCGTCATACCACCCAACCTCGTTAAGTTTGTCGCTTCCCGCATACTCGTAATTTTCTCCGCCTTTCGCCGCAGTTTCCCATTCGTCCTCCGTCGGCAACCTAAAGCCGTTTGCTGACAAGTTCTGCGCTATTTTTCCGTCAATCGAATCGCCATTGTGCGGCATATATTCCCATCTCCATACGTCAGTTTCTCCGTCCACGGAATAGACCGGCGTCCTTCCGCAAATCTCGCTCAGCTTGTTGCAAAAATAAATCGCATCGTACCAACTCACACTATCCACCGGATTCCTTGCCCCTTTAAAGTAGCTCGGATTTTCCCACATGACTTTCCCATACAATTTCTGAGTCACTTCCGTATTCAGAATTTCAAATTTTTTATTCGGAATTTTTACCATATCTAAATATCCAGTCACGGAAGCAATAAAACTTTGGGATTTTTCCCACTCCATTTTTGCATTATCAAGGTTGTTACCACGGGAAATATATATTTCTATCGCTGCAAAATATTCTTTCTCCTTCGCCACAACTCCCACAATCTCCCGCAAATCCTGCTCCGGCTTCATCGTCCTCGGCTGCGTCTTTTCCAGCGCGCTCGTCTGAACGGTCTTGCCGCTCACGGTGTTTATCACCCGGACTTTGTTGAAGGAGAACGTGTACTCGCTCGGCTTGTCGTCGGCTGCAGCCTTCACGCTGTAGTCGATTTCGAAGTAGACAATCGGGTCGCCGCGTGTGAGGAGGGAGGAATACATGTCCACGTTGTTCGTGTAGTCTTCGATGACCGCATCGTCAAGCTCGGTTTTCATGTTCGGAGCTTTCTTGCCGCTCAAAGTCGCGTAGTCGACAATGAAACTGTCGTTGTACAAGAGAACGCCGTCGGAGTACAGCGACAGATACGCGCGCCAGCCGTTCACGCTGCCCTCGTAGCCGCCGAACGACACTTTGAGTTCGTCGCCCATCGAGGACACCGTGCGCAAAGCCGTCAGCGCCTTCTGGTCAGCGCGGATTTCCGCGAGCAGGGCTGCATCCTGGGAAGCCGTGCTTTTCTTGACCGCATCGGCATCCAAAAAGAACTTGTTCGTCAAATCCTCGTAGCTTTTGATTACCTGCTTTTCGCGACGCTCCAATGCGGCCTCTGTCGGTTCGCCGTTCTCAAGTTCCACCGTGCTGTAGCTCTTTCCGCGGATTCTCTTCTCCTCGCTCTCCCGGTCTTTTTCGAGCTGCGCGTACAACTCCTGGGAACGAGACTCCACGCTGTTCCGAATCTCGACCAACGCCTTCTTCTTGCTCTCGGTGATGTTGATTTGACCAAGGACGCCCTGCTTCGCCATCTTGAGCTTTCGCACCTCGGCGGCTTTGGCGGCGGCTTCCTTCGCCATCTGGTCGCGCTGGGTTTTGAGCGCGATGCTTCGCTCCGCCTCAAGTTTCGCGTCCGCCTCCGCCCTCTTCTTCTGCTCGGAAAGCTCCGCCTGCCGTTTCTTCTCCGCGTTCTGCCTCTCCGCGAGCAGCGCCTTCTCCGCCTCGATTTTCTTCTTGTTCTCGATTGCGGAGATGTCGTTCGACACGGAAAGTTTCTGCAGGTCCGCGTCGTACTGCGCCATCATCCTGTTGAAGTTCTCCTCGTTCTGCTTCGCGAGCGCGAGCTGCTCGTCCACGCTGAACGAGGCGGAGCCGCTTGCCAGGAGGTTCTTGTTGAGGTCGGAGATTTTTATTCCGAGCTTGTTTCCGAGGGAGAGCGTGATTTCGTCAACCGCTCCAGTGGAGCCGTAGAGGTATTCGGCCTCGCTGTACTCCTTGCTCGTCGCGCTCGCCATCTGCTCGCCCGTGGTCAGGTCGGTGAAGTCCGCGCTGACTGTGTAGCCCTTGCCTGTCTTTCGGATTTTCGTGAAGAGGGCGAATTTCGCCGTGGTGATTTTCCCGAACTCTATCGCCGTGCTCTCGTCCCTCGCCGCGCTCTCGCTCTCGGCCTGCAGTTTCTTGAGGGCAGCCTCCGACTTCGAGTCGACGACGGTCTTCATCCCCAAGAATTCCTGCAGGTTCGACTTGAACTTGTCCTGAATCTGTCCCGGAAGCCACGCGCTCTCCGCGCCAGCAAGATTTATGACCTCCTGGTTCACGACTTGAACCGGCATTTTGGTGAGGTTCGAGAGCCGCTCACGCTCCCAGCGGGCTTTCTCTTCCTCGGCGCGCCTTTTCTCTTCGGCAATCCGCTTTTCCTCCGCCAACTGCGCCTCTTTCGCAAGCCTTGCCTTGTATTCGGAAACGCTCTCGATTCCGCCTATTTTCGTGACCGCGTAGCTGTTCGGCTTGACGCTTCTTGCCTCGAACGTGACGGGGAAAGTCGAGCGTTTTGAATGAGAGATCCTCTCGCGAATGTCCGTCATGTCCATTCCAGACACTATGGTCACCTTGCTTTTCGACAGGAGCGGAATCGAGACGGCTCCGCTCTCACTGACCGCCAGCCTGGACAAGTCCATTTCGCATTCAAAAACCGCATTCTCGTCCTTGTTCTTCTCCAGCGTCTTTGCAAGCTTCTTCTCAGGAACGGAAGTCTGCGCGAACAAGCCCACGCAGAGCGCAAAGAGTGATAAAACAAAAAACAGTTTCTTTGAGTTGAACATCAGTCATACCCCTTCTTCTTGTGTAGGAGCGCGAGGAGGAAGTGTGCAAAAAATACCACCGATTAAATTGAACATTGTGAATTTTCTTAAACAGCGTTAAAATTTCTGATATGCGCGAAGTTGGATGAAATATGAAAAAAAACGGTGGTTTAAAAAGTAGGTTGACCGTTGTCCAGCTGGAAAAGACATTGCCACATGGATGTCAACCTCGCAAAGAATTGCGGAGCAATTCTTTCGCATGGGTAGGAGCAGTTGTCCAGCTGGAAAGGCATTGCTACATGTGAGGCAACCTCGCAAAGAATTGCGGAGCAATTCTTTCGCATTGGTGGGAGCAGTTGTACAGCTGGAAAAAAGCGTTGCCACATGGATGTCAACCTCGCAGAGAATTGCGGAGCAATTCTTGCGCACTTGGTGCACGGGTGGGGTTAGCGCTGTTCAGCTGGAAAAAGCATTGCCGCATGGATGGATTTTTCGGGGAATTGCCGATATAATAGAAAAAAGAAGCGCAACCACGGAAATGCGTCAACGTTTCCAAATGCTACGGTTGGTCTTCATTTGTACGGATTAACCGCCAAGTTGAAAGACTTAGGCGGTTATTTTTTACTCTCTGGACTTTTCAGCGAGAGAGCGCAATTACCAAGCGGGATAGCC
>CAMHLH010000238.1 GCA_946185925.1 uncultured Treponema sp. | reverse complement strand
GGAGCTCATGCTCTGGTTGTCCTGGACAAAACGCATTTTCAGTCCGGCATCGAAAAAATCCCTCTCCGAATAGGACTCGAAAAAATAGCCGCGATTGTCCCCAAAAACTTTCGGATGAATCTCGTACAAGCCTTTTACTTCGATTCCGTCTATGAAGCATTTCTTAAATTCAAAAGCCATATCATTTAATCCTGTCTGTGTCAAAAAATTCTGATTTCAAAAATACGGAAAGGGAATCTTTCCAGTCGGGAAGACTTTCCTGCAGCGCGTCCTGTATTTTTTTCTTGCTCAAAACCGAATACGCGGGCCGCTTGGCGGGCGTGGGATAATCTTCTGTTGAACAAGGCTCTACCCGGCAGTCTTCATTCTGGAGCAGACCAATCGATGCAGATTGCCTCTTTATCTCCTGTGTGAAGCCGAACCATGTGGTCTCCCCCTCGTCGGTCACATGGTAGATTCCATACGGAACTGGATTTGAAGACGCCCTCCTGATGATTGAAATTATCACGTTCGAAAGGGTTCCGCAAAAAGTCGGAGTTCCATGCTGGTCGTCAACTACTTTCACGCTGCCGCGGCTGTTCATGGCGCGAATCATCGTGTAGACGAAATTCCGGCCGTTCCAGCCGTAGAGCCAGGCGGTTCGGAGGATGTAGTATTCAGAAAAAGTCTCTGCGACTCTTTTCTCGCCGTCGGCCTTGGTCTTTCCGTAGACGCCGAGAGGGGCCACGGCCATGTCCTCGGTAAAAGGAGTGTCGCCGCTTCCGTCAAAGACATAGTCGGTGGAGACGTGGAGCAGCTTTGCGCCGATTTTCTTCGCGAGCCTGGCAAGATTCTCAGGTCCAAGGGAATTGATTGCAGAAGCCCTCCCCTCTTCGGACTCGGCCTTGTCCACCGCCGTATAGGCCGCGCAGTTCACTATGAAATCAATGTCTTTTCCATCTGCAAAGGATTCCAAGGCGGAATAATCCGCGACATCCACGCGGCTGTCGCTTGCGACGAAATCCAGTTTGCTTTCACAAAGCCGCCTGCACAAGTCAGACCCCAACATTCCCGTACAGCCTGTAACCCAAATCATCCGCGACCTCTATCTTTCAGCGATGTATCTCAAGTATGCGCCGTAGTCGGTTTTGTAGCCGGACGCAAGGGAGAGCAAATCCTCTCTTGAAATCCAGCCGTTGCCGTAGGCGATTTCCTCGATGCAGGAAACATACATCCCCTGCCTTTTTTCGATTGTGGCGATGAAATTCGAAGCCTCCAGAAGCCCGTCGTAGGTTCCAGTGTCGAGCCAAGCCATTCCACGCCCCAGAAGTTCCACAGAAAGAGAGCCTTTTTCAAGATAAGCGTTGTTGACAGCCGTGATTTCGATTTCGCCGCGGGCAGAAGGCTTTACGTTCTCCGCGATTTTCACGACCTCGTTGTTGTAGAAATAGAGGCCGGGAACTGCATAGTTGGATTTTGGCTTTGCAGGCTTCTCTTCGATTCCCAAAACCTTGCCATCCTCATTAAATTCGACCACGCCATAGGCTGTCGGATCCTTCACCATGTAGCCGAAAATAACGGCACCGCTCTTTTTGCCCTCGATTTTGTTCCTCGCGTTCTTGAGTGTGCTGGTGAAGCTCTGTCCATAGAAGATATTGTCGCCCAGCACAAGGGCCACATCGTCGTCGCCGATGAAGTCCCTTCCAACGATGAACGCATCCGCAAGCCCCCTCGGCTTTTCCTGCACCGCATACTCGAACCTCATTCCAAGCCACGAGCCGTCCCCGAAAAGCTCCCTGAAAAGCGAAATGTCGCGAGGAGTGGAGATGACGAGAACATCGCGGATTCCTGAGAGCATGAGACAGCTGAGCGGATAATAGACCATCGGCTTGTCGTACAGCGGAAGAATCTGCTTGCTGACAGCCTTCGTTATGGGATAAAGTCGGGTGCCGGAACCTCCGGCCAATATGATTCCTTTCATTTCGAAACTCCTCTGCTCCTACCTTGTTTTCATCCAATCAAGATAAACCTTGTGGACCTCTTTCGGCGCGCCTTCCATCTCTATGTGCCCATCCTTTATCCAGATGGAGCGGTCGCAGATTTTTTCTATCTGACTGAGAGAATGGGAAACAATGACGATGGTGCAGCCGCTTTCTTTTATCTCCACGAGCTTCTTGAAGCACTTGTCCTGGAACGCTTGGTCGCCGACGGCAAGAATCTCGTCGATGAAAAGGACCTCGGCCTCCACGTTTATGGCGACGGCGAAGGCCAGCCTCATGTACATTCCAGAGGAATAGGTGCGGACGGGATTGTCTATGAACTGCTCAAGCTCCGAGAATTTGATTATCTCGTCCACCTTGGCGTCGATTTCCTTTTTCGTGAGGCCGAAAATCGAGGCGTTTATGTAGATGTTCTCCCTTCCGCTCATGTCCGGATGAAAGCCCGCCCCCAACTCGATGAGGGCCGAAACCTTGCCGTCAACCTCTACCGTGCCTGACGTGGGATACATGATTTTGGTGAGGAGTTTGAGGGTGGTGCTCTTTCCGCAGCCGTTGTTTCCGATGAGCCCCACAGCCTCCCCCTTCTTTATGGAAAAGCTTATTCCGTCAAGGACTACACGGTTGTCATACTTGTTCCTGTTCAAGAAAAGAATCTTGTCCTTGAGCGACTTTCCCTTGTCGTGGTAGACCTTGAATTTTTTTACGAGATTCCTAACTTCAATCGAATTCTGCCCATCCATAAACTACAATTCCTCCGCGAAGCCCTTCTGGAGCCTTGAAAAAACAAACTCGCCAAAAATGAGCACCACAATCCCGGAACAGACCGCGAGTCCAAGCGTTGAAAGCTCGGGAACAGCCTTGTAGTAGAGAATCGACCTGTAGCACTCGATTACGGAAGCCATCGGATTCATGTTGAATATCCCCTTGTACTCCTCCGGTATGCGCGAAGAGGAATACATAACGGGTGTCAAGAACTGGAAAAGAAGCGCAAGGATGCCGAGGATATGCTCCAAATCTCTGACGTAGACGGTCAAAGCTGAAAAAAGCAGGGTCACGCCCAAGCAGAGAAGAAATTCCACGGCGAAAACCACGGGCAGATACAAAAGGGCCACGGGATTCACGCCGAAGCCGGAAAAAACAAGCACCGCGAAGACGACGATGAAACTGTAGAGCATGTTCACGAACGCGCTTACGACAAAGGAAATCGGAAGGACTTCCCGAGGAAAGTAGATTTTCTTGACCATCGTCCCGGACGAGACTATGCTGTTGCAACCTGCGGAAAGGCAAGAGCTGAAGAACATCCACGGCACGAGGGCCACGAAGAGGAAGATGTAGTATCTCTCGACTTCGGAATTCAAAATGACCGAAAAAAGCAGGGTGTAGACTCCAAGCTGCAAAAGCGGATTCAAAAATGTCCACAAGAAGCCAAGAACAGACCCCTTGTAGCGTCCACGTATTTCCCTGTGCACCAAGCCGGCAATCATCTGCCGGTATTTAAATAAATTCTTGAAAAGGCTCATAAGGTAGTTATTGTACCCCAAGGAAAAACCGATATCAACAAGGAGAATACAAGAGATATAAAAAAATGTTATAATGGACAAAAAATAAAAAACGGGGAGCGAAGCACAAACGCGATGACAAAAACAATCACTTTCAGCATTGCCGCTTACAATGCCGAAAACACTTTGGAAAAATGCCTGAGCAGTTTCCTATCTCTCAAGAACAAAGCTTCTATCGAAGTCCTGATAATCGACGACGGCTCGACAGACTCGACAGCGGCCATTGCGGAGATGTACGAGAGAGACGAACCGGAACTGTACAAGCTCATAAGAAAGGAGAACGGAGGGCACGGCTCCACAATCAATACGGGAGTGCAGAAGGCAAGCGGAAAATACTTCAGGCAGAACAAAATCCACTTTGAAGAGAAGTGCTTCTATGAGGATTCAGAATACACCTTGTACCCACTGCCATTTTGTGAAAGTTTCTTCTATATAAATGAACCTCTGTATGTCTATACTCTTGGAAGTTCAGAACAATCGGTGTCGTTCGCG
>CAMHLH010000237.1 GCA_946185925.1 uncultured Treponema sp. | reverse complement strand
TGTGAGGACGAGTTTCTTGCCCATCTGTGGCGGCTCTATGATGGGCTTGTCGGATATTATTCGTCCCTTCGCGTCTATGTTCTTCCTCTCTGTTCCCGGTACGCCTTGCAGAAGCGAGTCGTACTGCTTTTCTATTCCGGTCTTTCCGACAATCATGTTTCCTGTCGTATAGCCCTTGTTGTACATCATCGTGATTTCGTCTTTGGAAATGTCGCCTACATATCCTACGACGTGGGCGATTGAGCCTGTTTCTACATAATTCCGCAAAGGTTTGAGCTGCCAAGTGACTCCCGGAAAGTCCGTTATGTTTTCCGCGATGTTGGAAATAGTCTCGAAACTGACGTTCGTCTTTATCTCGAATTGGCTGTGTATTTTCCTGTCCCTTTCAGGAATCTTTCTGTCGATGTCGGATTTTTTTATTCCAAGAATCTGCGCGAGCTTTGTCGTGACCGTAGCGTAATACCCCGAAGGGATTTCCGCCGGGTCCAAACTGACTGCGAAAGAGTCTGAATTGATGACCATTGGCAATGTCGCGTTCCTGTCGAAGATTTCACCGCGCTGGGCCGGTATGGAGTCTGTATGGCTTGACACCTGCCTGGATTGGTTCCTGTAAGACTCCCCCTTTATGATTTGAAGAGTGTAGAGTCTTGCCAAGTAGACGATGAAGACAAAAACAATCGAAGCAAATATGACTAGAATTCGAATGTTGCGCTCAAACTGGGAAAGTGTGTTGTCGTTGTTCTTTTGATTTAATTCCGCCATCTTTTTCCTGCCAATGATTTATGAAGCTTTTTCCGTATCTATCAGCAGTGTCGCCTTGAAAATTCCTAGAAACTTGAAAATTATCGGAGTCAAGACAGCGTTCGCTGAGATTTCGAACAAGAAACTTGTTGAAAGCAGAGAGTAATGGTTGACCGATATCGGGAACGCGGCTGACAAGACCCATATTGTAAAGGCTTTTGCCAATGTCGCCAAAGCCCCCACAACTGCCGGGATAAAGATTCCGTTCATGTTGAGGGTTCTGTTGAACAAACCGCAGACGTACCCGATTATCGTCCTGACTATGCAGTGCAGCCCCATGGGTGCCGCCGTCAAAAAATCCAGCATAAGCCCTGAGACGAATCCGTTCGTCACTCCGTATAGTTTTCCGTTGTTGCTCGCGAAGTAAATCGTGCATATCAGCAAAAAATCAGGAACGGCCGGCAGAAAAGTGACATTCGACAAAACCGCCGACTCGAAAAGCGCGAAACTCAACAAAATAATGACCGATGCAAAAAAAGAACGTACCATAAGCCTCAATTTGAAACATTGACAAGGTTAGGATTCAATTCCTTCAAGTCCGTGACTATTACCGATTCCAGCCTTGAAAAATCGATTATTGGAACGACCTCTATGTCAAGGGAAGAATCGTAATCGAGCACAGTTATCTTGGATATCGTGCCGATTGTGATGTCCCTCAGATAGTTGCCGTTCTCTCCCGAAGTGACAATCGTGTCTCCATAGTTCAACTCTTCCAGAACCCTTTTCTTTATATAGCGCATGGAAAGCGTTCTGTCGTCTGAGCCTAGCCCGCTCACAAGTCCGATGTCCCTTGTGGTCTGGATTCTCGCCGATATCGTGCATTTTGTGTCGAATATTGGAAGAATCATGCTGGTCTCGGCCCCAACGGAAACAATCTTTCCCACGAGTCCTATCTGCCCGTTCTGGATTGCTATGACCGGCATGTTCTTCTTTATGCCGACTCTGCTGCCTTTGTTTATCGTGAATGTCGAATAGAGATTGTCTGTGTTGCGTCCGATTATCTGGGCCGGATAATTTTTCTGCTCGATTTTTGTGGAGAAGCCAAGCTGCTCCCTCAGACGCTCGTTCTCTTTGTTTATTTCGGTGTTGTTTCTTTGGAAATACTCGTAATTCTTCAATTTCTCCACAAGAACCGCATTTTCCTTCTTTATCCGGGAAAGTTCCTGCACTGCGTTCACCGTGTCGCTGATTCCAGTGGACACAGCGTTCACGCCCTTTTGAAGGGATGTCACTATGGAGAACCCTATCCTTTCGAAGTTGAGAACGAAACCTCCGGAACTTGATGCAAGCAGCACCGTCGACAATATCAGCAGCGCCACGAACACAAACTCCGCAAGGTGGAAACTAAAGAAATGTTTTCCGTTGTTAGATGAATTCATAGAATCTGTCATCAATCATTGAGGTTGTCATAGACAGAGCGGTCTGTTGACATGTCCTTGAACAATTCGAAGGCCTGTCCCGCACCGAGAGCTACGCATTCGAGAGGCTTCTCAACGAGGAACACGGGAACCTGCGTCTCTTTTGAGATGAGCTTTGGAAGCCCCTTGAGCATGCTTCCGCCGCCTGACATGACGATTCCCCTCTCCACTATGTCGGCCGCCAACTCAGGGGGCGTCTCTCCGAGAGTGACTTTTATGAGCTCCACGATTTCATGGACTGTGTCCTTCAAGGCTTCCCTGATTTCTACGCTGTCTATCTCAAGCCTTCTAGGAAGACCGGTGATTGCGTCGTTGCCCCTGACCTCCATGGTCTCGATTGTGTTGTCCTTGTCGGAAATCGCGTTTCCAATTTGAATTTTGAGTCTTTCAGCCGCCTGGAGACCGATTTTCAGGTTGTGGTTCTTGAGCACGTATTTCACAATCGCGTCGTCGAATTTGTCTCCTCCAACCCTGATTGCCTTCGTAACGACCATGCCTCCGAGGGATATTACGCTGACTTCGGTCGTTCCGCCGCCGATGTCGCAAATCATGTGTCCTGCCGGCTCCTCGATTTTTATCTGCGCTCCGATTGCCGCCGCCAGTGACTCCTCAATTACGTCGACTTCCTTTGCGCCCGCCTTCAATGCCGCCTCGATGACGGCCCTGCGCTCGACCTGCGTTATGCACGACGGAATGCCAATCTTCATCCTCGTGGACTTGAAAAGCTGGTGGCGTGAAATAACCTTGGAGATGAAGTACTTTATCATCTTTTCGGTACTGTCGATGTCTGCTATCACTCCGTCAGAAAGTGGGCGTATGGCTATTATGTTTCCAGGCGTCTTGTAGAGCATCCTCTTAGCTTCCGCTCCAACCGCGACGACGCGCTTTGTTCCCTTCTCCACGGCAACAACAGAAGGCTCGTCGACAACGATTCCCTTTCCCCGTACATAAATAAGAGTGTTGCAAGTGCCCAAGTCAATACCGATGTCAGTTGAAAAACTGTCAAAAAGTCCCATATATTTCATCCCCCAAAATTTTTTTAGATTTTGACTTTTTAATTTTTAGAATCAGAAATTCGCTTCAAAGCACTTATGGCCCCCTGATGATTCGGCTGCATTCTGAGAACCTTGCGCCACTCAGACCTAGCCCTCACCAAATCGCCCTGTTTTTCATAAACAAGGCCAAGCCCATAATATGCGTCTGCTGAATTTTCAGCCCCATCAAAATTTTCTATTATATTGTTGAATTCAAAGACGGCGTTTTCGAAAAGCGACTCCTCAAGGTAAATTTGACCTAGAAGGAAATGGCTTCTGAGAACAATCCTCTCATCCTTGCAGTCGCTTGATATCCTGTGGAGATACTGCTCGGCTGTCTGGTATTGCTTCGCGTTCATGTACTGCTCGGCGATGGCCAGTATGAGCGTGTCTGAGCTTTTCTCGACTATCGCCTTTGAAAAAGCCTCTATGCTCTCCGCCGTCATTCCGAGTGCGGCGTAATCCAGGCCCAGCAGTTCCGGAATATCCTCCGCCTTGTAACCCCTGTTCATCGCTGAAATAAGATACTTGACCGACAGATCCGCATAGTAATGGTACGCGGAGAGATAATCCTTGTAGAAATAAGCCTTGCCCAGCATGTACTCAATCTGGGGGACGTTCTCGTCGCCCGTCGTTGTCGAAATCAGCGCCTGCCTGAGACTGGTGATGGATTCTTCGATATAGTTCTGGGCTTGAATCGTGTCGTTGTCCGAGAGCGAGAGAAAAAACGAAGAATATCCATGAAAAACAAGAGCCGTATAGTTATAAGGACGCTCGTAAAGAAT
>CAMHLH010000236.1 GCA_946185925.1 uncultured Treponema sp. | reverse complement strand
GAATAGCGATGAGAAGTCGTTCTATATCTGCGATTTGGCAAAGAGTGCGGCAGAATCAAAATATGGCAGGCTCTCGAAGAAATTGAAGAAAGACTTGAAGCCATGGACAAGTGGCCAAGAAATTTCGCGGCCAAAAAGATAATTCAAGCCATGGAGAATGCCCTTTCAAATGGAGATTCCGCTTTTCTCGCTGAATATTCTTTTGTTGACGAAGCACAGGACCTGCCGCCAGTGATTCTAGCCATGATAAAGAAGTCGACACAGAGATGCGTATTCCTTGCGGGCGACAGCGACCAGTCAATCTACAGGAAGGGCTTCAACTGGAACATGTCGGGAATAGACATAAAGGGAAGAACAAAGATTCTAAAAACGAATTTCCGAAACACGAATCAGATTCACGAATTCGCAGAAAAATACCGGGAAAGGTTCAAGCACATGGACAAGGCAACACAGCCTTCCGCATTCAGACCGGGTCCGCCTGTAGAACTTTCAGGCGGCAAAGATACGGCCGATTTAATTGAAAAAATTGTCCAGCAGGTAAAATTGCTCATGAACGCACTGAACTACGAAGAGGAGAACATCTGCATAATCGCGAATGAAAATAAAAAACTGGAAGACATTCAAAAACTGCTCGACAAAGAAATCGGCATAGCAAGCAAAAAAGTCGCAGACGCTGATTTCGATTTCGCCACGAGCAAAGGAATCAGGCTTTGCACAAGCCAGAACTGCAAGGGACTGGACTTCCCCGTAGTCCTCTTGCTAGCCGACCACAGGGTTCACGGAATGGAAAAAACAACAGCCTTCGACGAGGAAACATATTACGAGCAGCAGTACAACATGGTCTATGTCTGCCTTACACGGGCCATGGAAATGCTCCATATTTTCACAGTCGACGGAACAACTTTCGGGCCATTCAAGGATTTGAAAGAAATAAATCGGTGAGAAATTCTATAAAAAAGCGTGGACAAGGGAAAAATCATTAAAAATTCTCCCTTCCACGCTTTTTTTTCAACTCAAAAATATCACATCATTCCGAAGGCCTTTGGAAGCCACTCGCTCACTGCGGGAACGAAGGTCACGAAAAGCAGCATGACGATTATGGCGGCGAAATACGGAACGAGATTCTTCATGACGCGCTCGATTTTGAGGTTGGCGACAGAGCATCCCACGAAGAGGACGCTTCCAACAGGCGGTGTCACTGTTCCAATCGCAAGGTTCATTATCATCATCACGCCGAATTGGACAGCGTCCATTCCCACGCTCTTCACGACAGGAAGAAGAATCGGTGTGAAAATCATCAGGGCCGGAGCCATGTCCATGAACGTTCCGACGACGAGCAGAATGATGTTCACAAGCAGGAGGATGACCACCTTGTTGTGGGAAATGCTCAAGAGCGCGTTGCTGATTGCCTGCGGAAGCCCCGTGAACGAAAGCACGAACGAAAGAACCGAAGAGGCTCCGATTATGAGCATTATGATTGTGGTCATCACGCCGGCATCGACGAGAACTTTCTTTATTTTGGAGAGCGGAATGCTTCTGTAAACGAAGACCGCAAGAATGAAAGCGTAGATTACAGCGATGCCCGAAGCCTCTGTCGGAGTGAAAACGCCCGAAAGGATTCCGCCGATGATGATTACTATCATGAAAAGAGAGGGGACAGCGTCCAGGACAATCTTCAAGGCCTCTTTCGCGCTTGTCCTCTCGGTTTTTCTCACAATGTAGCCGTGTTTCTGGGCATAGACGAAAGCGACAATCATGCAGACGAGCGCCCAGAGAATGCCTGGAATCCAGCCGGCCATGAGCAGGGTCGCGACGGAAGTGCCTCCAGCGGCGGCGGAATAGACAATCGGCGCGTTCGTAGGCGGAATCAACTGGCCGACAGGAGCCGTTGCTATGTTGGTGGCGGCGGAGAAGCCCTCGTCATAGCCCTGCTCTTTCTCCATTGGATTCAGGACACCGCCAATGGCAGTCGCGGCGGCGATTCCAGAGCCGGAGAGCGAACCGAAAAGGCCGTTCCCGGCTATGTTCGCCAAAGCCAAGGAGCCGGGAACCCGACCAAGGACAAGCATGGCAAGGTTTATTATCCTCTTCGCGATTCCGCCACTGGACATCAGCTGCCCCGCAAGTATGAAAAACGGGACCGCGAGGAGCGAGAAAGAATCGATTCCGGTCACGAGTTTCTGGGCGGAGATGAACATTCCGAATTTTGGAGTGAGGAACATTATTATGGTCACGAGCGACGATGTGATTATCGAGAACGACACCGGCACTTTCAACGCCAATGTAATGGCGAACAAAATGACAAGAACGATAGCGGACTGCAATTCCATGTTATTTTTCCTCCCCTGACTCAGAGTCAGAATTCTTGACCAAATCCAGCAAACGAGGCAGCGTGTAGAGAATCATCAGCACGCCGCAGACGGGAACTCCGGCATAGTAGAACTGCATCGGAAGGCCGAGCGCGGGAGAAAGCTGCCCCACGGCGTTCTTAGTGACCATTGTTCCGCCCACGACCATCACGAAGAAGGCTATGCAGAAAATCAAAACCTCTATGAAAAGCTGATTCACCCTTTTTCCCTTCCTGCTGAACGAATCGACGACAAATTCGATGGCGATGTGCTGGTTTCTCGAATATGCGTAAGGAACGCCAAGCATCGTCAACCAGATGAGGGCATACCGCAAATATTCCTCGGTCCAGCTGGCGGCGTTGTTCATCACCATTCGCGTGAAAATCTGCCAGAAGTTTCCAAGGACCATCGAAGCGACCAAAACGAGAATGACGGCCTCGATTACCTTGTCCAATATTTGAGTCAGTTTCTTCATTTGGAACCTCCGTTCACCTTTCCGAATTTTTGAACATCGTCGTAGAGTTTCTGATATTCCTCGCCCCTCCTTGTGAATTCTGCCGCGATGGGCTTCACGGACTCTATTAGGGAAGTCTTGTCGATGTCGTAGTAGATTTTCACGCCGTGCAGCTTCGCCTCCTCTATCGCTTTCGCCATCATGTCGTTGTACTTCATTTTGAAGTTGTCGTTGGTCTTCGCCAAAGACTTTTTGAGATGGTCCTTCTGCTCGTCGGTCAGTTCGTTCCAAGTCGAAGTGCTTATGATGTAGATGTCGGGTGAATACTGGTGCTCGGTGTAGGTGTACGAAGAAACCAAATCCTCGTGTCCGTTTACGGTCAGGGCAAGTTCCGTGTTCTCTGCTCCGTCGACGACGCCCTGCTGCAGGGCCGTGTAGGTCTCGCTGGAGCTCATCGGGACAGGGGACCCTCCCATGGCGGAAATCATGTCCATGGAAGTCGAATTCGGCATCGAACGTATTTTCTTCCCCTTGAGCTTTTCGGGAGAATCCACGCAGACGTCGTTCTTCAAGTAATAGTTTCGAGAGCCGTTCGCATAGTAGCCGATTGCGATGAAGCCTTGGTCGGCGGTGGACTCGAACAGCCTCTTTATCTCGGAGCTGTTCTCCATGGCCTCGTAGTAGTGCTCCTGGTTCACGAAAAGATATGGCAGCGCGAAAATCGCATAGCGGTCGTCAAACTGTCCGAGAGTCTGCGAGCCGACCTTTGCCATGTCAAGGATTCCCGCCTGCACCATCTCAATCTCAGATGTCTCAGACCCCAAGATTCCGCTTGGATAGATTTTCACGCTAACACCCTTGGAAGGCTCCTCCGCAACAAAATCTGCGAATTTCGCTATGGTGTCGGCGATTTCGCTTCCATCCTGCTGGTTGTGCGCGAGCCTTATCGTCCTGCCATCCCCCTTGTACTGCCGGGAAGCGGAGACGAAGGTTGCAGCGACGACGAGCAAACCTAGAACCAAGCCTGCAAGTCCAACTTTTTTCACAACGCTCATTTTTTACCTCCTGATTTTTCCATGACTCAATTCTACAAAAGGCGGAAAAATCAGCAGAAATAAAAAAGTCATTATTTAGCACAATTTCGTCAATTTTGAACGAAACAGACATTTTCAAAAACAAAAAACGAGCATCACCGGCCAATCAAAAAAAATCAGCAAAAAATTCAAAATTCATCTTTTTC
>CAMHLH010000235.1 GCA_946185925.1 uncultured Treponema sp. | reverse complement strand
GCCATCGTGGACCCTTCAAAAAAAGACGAGGTCAAAGACAGAATCGAAAGCGAGTATCTTGAGAGGTTCCCCGACCTGAAAGAGCATTTCAGCATACATTTTTGCAGGACAGCGGACGGTATAGGACTATGAAATCGATAATTTTGGCGGCCGGATACGCCACGCGGCTTTACCCATTGACTGAGAACTTCCCCAAGCCTTTGTTGAAGATTGGCTCGTCTTCGATATTGGACAGGTTGGTTGACGACATCGACTCTTTTGAAGAAATAAATGAGCACATCGTCGTCTCGAACCACAAGTTCGTTTCTCATTTCGAGGACTGGAAGAATTCCCGTTCATTCAACAAGAAGGTCACGATAATCGACGACGGTTCCACGGAGAATTCCAACAGGCTCGGCGCTGTGAGGGACATCCTCTTCGCAGTCGAAAGTTGCGGCGTGGACGAGGAGATATTGGTCTTGGCGGGCGACAACCTGCTCGATTTTTCCTTGCGGGACTTCGTCGAATACCAAAAGAGGAAGAACACCGCCTGCATAATGCGCCATTTCGAGCCGCTGAAGGAAAGACTCTGCAAAACCGGAGTCGCCACCATCGATGAAAGCGACAGAGTGCTAAGGATGCAGGAGAAGCCGGCGGAGCCAGAATCCAACTGGGCGGTTCCTCCATTCTACATATACACGAAAGATGATTTGCCATACATGAAAAAAGCCTGCGCCCCTGGCCCTGACGGAAATCGAATCTGCGGAACCGACGCGCCCGGCGACTTCATTGCCTGGTTCTGTTCCGTGCGCCCTGTCCACGCCTGGCTCATGGGCGGGAAACGGCGCGACATCGGTGATTTGAAGAGCTACGAGGAGGCGTGCCGGGCTTTTGTCATTTGACGATGTAGTTTGCGAGTTTATCCAGGTCCTCTTTCTGTTTTGCGGATACGACCTGGTAGCGTGCGAGCGCGCGTTTGGAGTATTCGTCGTGGATGCCCTTGTCCAACAGCTGCACGAGGCGGTTTTTTATTTCGGAAACGGAATGCGGGTCGAAGTAGATTGCCGCGTCCCCGCAGACTTCCGGTATGGACGTGCTTCCGCTTGCAGCCACAGGAACTCCGTATTTCATCGATTCTACAGGCGGATAGCCGAACCCCTCGTTGAGCGACGGATAGACGAAGGCGTAGGCTTCCCTTGTCAGAATCTCAAGCATGTCCCTCTCCACATATTCCATGAATGCAAAACGCTCAGGGTTCTTGAGTCCTTTTGTGAAGATTTTTTTGTTCGTCACGCCTGTGACTACGGCCTTGAAGTCCGGGGCGAATCCGTCGCCGAACAGGCTGTCCAATGCCCAGACCGCCCTGAGCGCGTTCTTTGCCCAGCGGGCCGCGCTTGTTATCAGGAAGAATTTCTTCTCTGACAGCCCTTTTTCATGCAGTCTGCCGGCGTCGTTTGGGGATTTCGCTTCCACCGGCGAATAATTGTCGAGCTGGGCGAAAGTGGGGGAGGCGAATACTGGAATGTGGGAGTCCTTTAGTTCGGGATAGAAGGATTTTATCGAAGAAAGAGAGTGCTCCGAAATCGTTATGACGTTTATTCGCTTGTCGGTCACGAGCCTTCCGTTTATCACCCGGAGCTTTTTCAAGTAATAGTTCCTTGCCGCTCCCATGAAAAGCCGGAATTTGATTTTCTCCTTCCAGTTCGAGGCGTATTTGAGCATTATCGGGTCGAAGGGCATTTCCAGCGTCCTGAGCCCATGGACAGTCGTGTAGACCTCTACGTTTCCGAGCGGAATGCCCTGGTTCAAGTTGAGCATGGCGGAATAGAGTCTGTCGATTTTTTCATCTTGGATTATCTGCGAGACCGGTTTTTCATTGATGTCGTAGATTTTTATCCCTTTTTCGCCAGCCGCCTTGAGAATGTCCGGGTTGATGTACGAGGACGCGTCGTAGTAGCAGACCAGATTGACGCTTTCCGTGCGTTCTAGCAGCTTGAAGAAGAGGACTTCTCCGTATGCTCCGCCTCCGTGGAATCGGCTTTCCGGGGAGGGCTGTGTCGCGCTCAAATCATATAGAAGGTTCATTTTTTTGCTCCTGGAATTTGTTATCTCTGTGCTTTCTCCGTCATATTCGCCAAAGTTCAGCTATGTGCTTCCCTGTTTTTCCCACAAGTCCTGGGTTTAGCCAATGGAGCGTGATGATGAATTTCAACAAACAGAGCCTGATGGGATTGTCGTTGAATTTCTTCTGGAATTTGCAGCAGGAGAGGAAAGTGTTGATTTTCGATACGCTCTTGTAGAAATTCAGCGCGCTCTTCGCGGAATTCGAGCTTCCCTTCAAATGCTGGATGAGCGGGCCGTCTATCAGCAGCCGCGCTTTTCCGTCGAGTTCCATCCTCTTCTGCATGTCCGTCTCTTCGTAGTACAGAAAATACCGCTCGTCAAATTCTGCATATTCGTCGTTCTTCACAAAAAGATCCGCGCCCGTGATGTAGTCCACGGGACCGAGCCGTTTTTCCTGGGCTGGTGGCTCCTTTCCGAGCCTCATGTTCTTTATTATCGGGATTATGAGCTTGTAGGAGCGCAGCAAATCCAGAGCCGCGTCCTTTATCTCTGTGTTTATCGGCCTGAAATAGCCCGCCGAATGTATGACGCGGTTGTTTTCGTCGAGGAGGTTGCCTCCTATCGCTCCTATTTTGTCACCGTCCTTTGCGTTCTCCCAGTAGTCGAAGAAGATTTTGACGGCGTTGTTGAGGACTACCGTGTCCGAATTGAGGTAGAAGATGTATTTTCCGCTTGCCGCTTTCAATGCTCTGTTGTTGGCGGCTCCGAAGCCGAGGTTCGCGTTGTTCGCGATTATCTTGACCTCCGGGAAGTTCTGTTCGACCATTTCGATGGAGCCGTCCTTCGAGCCGTTGTCAGACACGAACGTCTCGAAACTGACGTCCTTTGTCTGCTTGTATAAAGAGTCCAGGCAGTTGCGTAAAAGCTCCCTCGTGTTGTAGTTCACTATTATCACGCTTACGTCGAATTTTTTGTTTTTTTTGAAAGTGTGCGCTTCCCTCAGTTTTATCAAGTCCTTGTCTTCTGCTTTCATAAAGAATTTCATCTCTTTTAATTTTAACACGGCTGTTTTTAATAAGTTTGAAAAACAACTCAATTTTATGCAGTATAGATAGAAAATCACCTTTGTATGGAATTTCGGTATGCTCTTTGTGGTCAATATGTGCCCTGTGGCTTCCGGGAATAGGCTTCTTGAGTAATTCTCAAGCCGTGGCTCCGCATCGAGCCAAATCAGGAACTTTATGTAGCACTTGAAGTCGAGCAGGTCCCTCTTGAATCTGTCCGTCTTGCCGCAGAGAAAGTTTTCTATCTCTTCTTCCGCTTTCTCCATGTCGCCCAATGTCTTTTCGTTGAACTTTTTCGTTATTGAAGAGAAGTTGTACTGTACATAGTGGTAAAACGGCCTTCCGATGTATTCAACCCTCTTTGCGTAGTAGAAAAGCTTCACTGCGAACACCCTGTCCTCGAACATGTCTATGCCGGGGGTGAACCGGATGTCGTTCTCCGTAAGGAGCGAGCGTTTCACGAGCCTCGTGTACTGTCCGCAGCAGCCTATCGTGTTGTTCAGCACCGCGCTTATCGTGCTTTCGCTGTCCGGACCATATTTGCAGCTGATGTGCTTCACATACTGCTTGTAGTCATAGAAGACGTCCGTGCATACTATGTCGCAGTCTGTTTTTTCGGCCCTCTCGTGCATCGCTTCGAGGAGGTCGGCTTCTGGAAAGTCGTCGCTGTCCATGAAGATGACATACCGCCCACTGGCGTGTTCGAGGCCTGTTTGTCTTGCGGCGGCGAGCCCCATGTTCTTCTTGTGGGAATGGAGGTGTATGAACGGATATCTGCTTTCGTATACTTCGCATATCTCCCCGGAGCCGTCGACAGAGGCGTCGTTCACAAGTATCAGCTCGAAATCCTTGTACGTCTGGGAAATCAGCGATTCGATGAAACGCATCAAAAAAGGCTCCGTGTTGTACACCGCGGCGATTACGGATATGTATGGACTTT
>CAMHLH010000234.1 GCA_946185925.1 uncultured Treponema sp. | reverse complement strand
GACGGAATCCCGGTGGTTTACGAGGAGAGCGTCACAATCCCGGTCAGCGAGCACATAAACACGACGAGAAATCTGGTGGCGGAATTCAGCGGATTGAAGAACGACTGCGAAGAAGCCTACAAGGAATTCGTCAAGGCCGTCGACGAGAAGAACTACGAAAACGCGACAGCCGCGAACGAAAAAGTCCAGTCGTCATACAAGAAATACGCGGCCCTCAGAAACAAAATACAGAGCGAAGTCGAGAGCCTGAAGAAAATCGAAGGGGAAGTCATTGAAAAGACGCCGGAGCTTGCCGAAATCAACTACATCTCATTCACGCTCGGCTTCATCGAAGGCGACAAGGATTATGCGGACACAGGCGTCCTGGGTTCCATGGACTATTTCTGGAACAACACCGTGGAAGACATGAAGGACAGACTCTACAATCTGACCCACGAAAACCTCCAGAAGATAATGGCGACACTTCCGGAAGAGTCGATAATGAAAGATTCGGCGAAAATCGACTCCCAAATCGCGAACGCGGGCACATCAAGGGACTTCTCAACGTTCGGAGGCGAAATAAACGACCTGCACAAGGAAATCGTACTGCCGAACGGCAAAAAATTCTGCGAGGACTGCACCGAGTACAACGACTCGATGGACTTCGTGGAAAAATTCTCCGAAAGCATTTCAAATTCCATAGCGGGCACCAAAATCCTCGCCGACGAATCGCTCAAAAGATTCTCAGAGGACCTCGGAGACGGCGAATTCATCGCTTCCAAGGATTTCCTGACCTCGCACCTGAACGCGGCGGTGAAGTACGAAGACATAATGAACCAGTCGAAATCCGAAGAATATGTGAAAAAGGAGCTTGAAAGAGAAAACGACTTCTTCAAGACCCGGGAAATACTCGCCGACAAGGAAGCCCACAGCGCATTCGAAGTCGCGGAGGCGCTGGAGAAGACGAAGCCGAAGTCGAACAGCAAAATCACGGCAGGAAGGGACGTCAAGGACGACGTCCTCGACTACAGGGACGTCATAAAATACCAGATGAAAATCGCGGAGATGAATTTCAACGAGTCGAAGGGCAAGTCCAGGGAAATATGGGGCGGGCTCGCGAAACTTTTCGCCACGAACGCAGAGAGCACCCTCAACGACTACACACAGTCGTTCTCAAGGTCGAACGAGCTTCTGAACGGAATAGAAATCGAACTGGCGGGCGAAGACGAAGACTCGGAGCCGGAAATTGTCGCAAGGAAATATCCAAAGGAAGCGAAAAGGCTGGCCGACAAAATCATCAAGGAGATAGAGGAGAAGAATTCGGACTTCAAGGACTGGAGGAAATCGTTCGAGAAGGGGGAGAAATACAGAAACGAAATAAAGGAGTACGACGAGGGAACGAAGAGCATGGACAAGTCCATAAAGGAACTGGACAGCATCCTGTCGAAGTCCAAAAGGCTCTCGAACCAGGCGGAAATCCAAGTGCGGAAGGCGGACATGGCTTTGGAGGAAGCAAAGGAGAACTACAGGAAGGCCGAGTCGGAGCTGGAAAATGAGAACTTTACGGGAGCGAGGGAATACCTCGACAAGGCGAGCCAGAAGTACGCGGAATCATTCAACATACAGGAATCGATGACGGAGAGAGAGGAAAGCGACAGGCTCATAAGCGAAATGAGCGCGAGAATCGTAAGGGAAGAGAACGAGCTTGTCATCAGGGAAGTCCGCGCCCTCATAAACGACGCGCAGGACCTCTACTACGACGGAGAGCTTGAGTCGGCAGAAAAGAAGCTTTCCCAGGCGAAGAACAGGTGGAGCGTCACAAACACAGAGAGCAACGAGGAAATCGAATCCCTTCTCGAACTCGTAAGCTCGGCGCGGAAACTTCAAATCGGACGCAAAATCAAGCCGACCGACCCGCTCTACTCCGACATGTCGCAGCTTCTGAGCATGGCGAACCAGTTCTACGAGGACGGAGAGAAGCTCATGAAGGAAGGAAGGAAGGAAGAGGCCAAGAAGGCGTTGAACACCGCAAAGGAAAAACTCGAACCGATGAGGCTCATCTATCCGCTGAACGACGACGCGGCATTCCTCAGGCTCAAGATAGAAAAAGTCCTGGACCCGGAGTCGTTCCAGGCTGGATTCAAAAAGCGAATCGACGACGCGAACAAGCTAAAACCGACGGAAAGACTCGCGACCATGGAAAGCCTTCTCAAAATCAACCCGTCCTATCCGGGACTCGCGAAAAAAGTGGAGGACCTCCAATACGAACTGGGCTTCAAGACAAGGCCTGCGGCCGCATCATCGAGGACGAGCTCAAGTTCTGAAAGTTCACAGAGGAACGCGCAGGAAGAGACGCAGCGCAGGGCGGAAAGTCTCTACTCGCAGGCGCAGAGCATATTCAACAGCGCGGGGAACAACCAGAGCCAGCTTGCGAGGGCGAGCGCGCTTCTGGACGAAATCATCAGGCTCTACTCAAGGGACAGGCGGGCCTCGATTTTCAGGCAGGCGACGGCTCTCAAGGACCGCATCCAAAGCAGAATCGGAGGTACGGTCGTGGCAGTCCTCACGGCGGACGACGAGGCGAATTTCCAGAGGGCGCAGAACTTCGTCAACAGGGGCAACTACGACGCGGCGAACGACATTCTGGACGCATTGTGGAAGAAACCGGCTGCGAAAAATTCAAAGAAAATCATAGACTTGAGGACGTTCGTAAAGAACAGGTTGTAGAAATTGGAAGCGAAATTGAAACTGAAAAGAATTCTTCTGGCATCGACAATATTCTCCGCGCTCATCTTCGGCGTTTTGGTGGCGACAAGGGCGGCCCCTTCGGACACGCTGTACTGGGAAAACCCAGTCGCGGCGACGAACATGGACTCAAGGTTCCCGCAGACAATCACCGACGACGAGAACATGTACGTATTCTTCGAGGAAGTGGACAAGAAATCCCAAAAACTTTGGATAAGCCTCATCTCAAGAAAGGAAAACGAACTCAAATGGAAGGAGCCAAAGAGAATAGCAGGCCCATTCGACTATTCAGGAGACGAAATCCCGGACATCTACACGGTCGCAAAATCAAAGGACTCAAAAAAAATAGCCCTGTCCGTGCAGACATCAAAAAAATCGATTGGAGTCTACACTTCAAGCGACAAATGCGCATCGTTCAAATCAAAAGAGTTCAGCGAGCCGGTCAAATCCCTGATAGGACCTAGGATTTTCGGCACTTCCACAGGCGGCTTCATGCTTTTCGCGTCTCTTGGGGAAACGGCGGACGGCGCAGGAAGCGAAGAGCAGTCCTCGGCGGAACAGAACATTGTGGCGGCGGCCAGCAACATAGGAAGCTTCACAATGCTCGCATCAAGAAGCGCAGACGGAGAGAACTGGACACAGCTGAGCGAATTCCTTCCGGCGGCGAACGTCAGAAACCCATTTGTTCCATACCTGGCGGAATTCTACGCGAACGGAAAGACCGGAGACGTCGTATTCTTCCAAGGCTTCGCAGAAACAAGCGCAATCTTCCAGCTTTTCATGGCGACAAGCTTCGACGGACAGAGAACCTGGTCGCAGCCGAAAGCGATGACAGTCCATCCGCAGTACAGGAACCAGCGTCCATGCGTGTTCACAGTGGAAATGGAAGACGGAGAGAACGCAGATGGAAGTTCCGTGGACCCTTCAATATTCGCGGAAGAATCCACCACGTTCAACTTCGACACGGAAAACGAAAACGGACCGGACGGAAGCGCAGGAAGCGCTGCAAAGGCACCTGCAAAGGCGGCGGTGAAAAAGACATTCGTGGCCTGGGAAAGGACCGAGACAAAATCCGACAGGTCGCAAATCATGTTCGCGGAAGTCAACGAGGACGGCACATTCATCGAAGAGACGGAGATAACGACGAACGGAACGGGCGGAAGCGCGCACAGACCCGCAATGTTCAAATACAACGGAAAGCTTTCGATTGTCTGGTTCGACGACAGGAAGGGCGTCGACGGAATCTACATGGCGCAGAGGAGCGGAAAATTCTGGTCGGAAAAGAACCTCGTGTCATTGAGCCGCAACTCGGAATTCGCCTAC
>CAMHLH010000233.1 GCA_946185925.1 uncultured Treponema sp. | reverse complement strand
TCGGATCCCGAAAACCATCGACGCATCCAGAGAGTTTTTAAATCTGTATATTTTCTTACAATAATTTCATTATCCATAGCGATTCCTCCTGAACTACCACGCCAGTGGCGTGTGAGCATAACAAATATTCTCCGTATCCGTTGTAAGCATTTTATAACAAGATTAACGTCGGTGTAAACAAAAAACTTGTGTTGCGAGACGCACTGTTTATGGTGGATGGAGAATTTTTGTCTTGTTGTTATGCGGATATGCGTAAAATCAGAGTCTGTCCAGGGGACTTGCCGTTTTCTATGCGATTGGTTCGAAATCAGCCGAAACAACATCAGCCGGAGTACGCACCCTCTGTTTTGTAAGTCGCACTTGTCGCAGTGCTAGAAGTGGCCCATCCAAGGAAATATAAAAAAGCAGACAGTCTATAAAAAATACAAAAAAAAACGCGGCTTCCCTCAAACGAGAGAACCCGCGCAAAGAAAAATCAATTTTCTTCTATTATATTGACGCTATTTCGCAACGTTGATGTAGCACACGTTGATTCCAGACGCTGTCGACATCAAGTAGTAGCTTCCGTCGCTTGGAACCGAGAAGGTGTACTCGGCGAGGGAGGAAGTCACTTCCGATTTCGAGACGACGGCTCCCGTGGAATCCACGAGGGCGAGGTAGCGGCCTGCGGCTCCGTAGGCGTACGCCGTGACAGTGCAGCCGGAAGCGGCCTTGAATCCTACGCAGCGGTATGCTCCTGCTGAACCGCCGCCGCCGAGGGCGATTGTCTGTGAGAACGTCGTTCCGTTCAAGGACGCTGAGATGTATGGAACAGTGACCGTCTTTGCGCTTGTGGCGTAGATTGTGAAGTCACCGCTTGTGGCGTTCGCCGTGAAAGTTCCGTGGGCGAGAGAGTCGGCGTTCAACGAGACAGCCTCGAAAGAAGACTCGGCGGAGCTCACAGAGACCTCGAAGAGCCTGAGAGAGCTTGACTTTGAATAGACGTAGTAGGTTCCGCTAGATGAAGCCGTGTAGCTAGTCTCGGAGACATCGCTTGAAATCGCAGCCGAAGCCACCACAGAGGAGCCGTCGGAAATCTGGAGAGTCCTGTCCGCGCTCGCGTTCGCTACAACCTTGAGAGTCTGTCCAGCCGAAAGGGCGACCTTCACAGCCCTGTATGTCGGAAGCACTCCGTCAGCGCCACCGCTCAAGTCGATGCACTTCGTGTAGGACGTTGAGCCGTACGACGCTGAATTCTCCGAGATTTTCACAGTCTTCGCGCTTGTGGCGAGAATCGTGAAAGAGCCGACAACCGTGTCCGAACTGAGCTTTCCTGTTTCAAGGCCGGAAGACGTGAGAGAGGCGGAAACCACAGAAGACTCCGAAGAAGAGCCTGATGAGCTTGACGAGCCAGAAGACTCCGAAGAAGAACCTGATGAACTTGAAGAGCCAGAAGACTCTGAAGAAGAACCTGATGAGCTTGAAGACTCGGATGATGAACCAGAAGAAGACTCAGAAGAAGAGCCAGTTGATTCAGAAGAAGAGCCCGAAGCCGAGTTGTAGGCCGTTGTCGCGCCTGAATAGCTTTCGAGGGCGGCCTTGAGCGTCTCGTCCACTGAATAGCTTGAATCGGCCGAATCGCTGAAAGTGTACGAGAAGTCGCCGTTCTCGATGCGTCCAGCGTATTTCTTCACGTTCGCGAGGGCAGTCTCAGGAGAGTCCGCAGTGTACGAATACATGATGCTCGAAGTGTCGAAGTTGTTGTATGTGTTCGAACCGGAAGACGACTTTACAGAAGAAGGCACTGTCGCGGACTTTGAAGAGACGACGTAGGCGTCGAAGTCGGCGGTCGTGTCGGCGGAGTTGTATGAGCCGCCGTACGGAATGAAATAGTATGTTCCGTTGAAGGAGTTGTTGTAGGCCTTTATCATTCCGCCTGCCTCTTTCGAGAACGTGGCGTTGTCGTTGCTCTTCGACGAAGTTCCAGCGTAGAGGTCTGAGCCCTGCATTGAAATCATCATCGGATACTTGCAGTTCCTGAAGTAGTTCGCCTCCATGAAGACCGACGCGCCGAGACAAGCGCCGGCACCGTACTTGGCGTTTCCGTCGTAGTAGTTGTTGTAGACGTGGGCCGAGTAGTAGCGGCAGCGCGGATGCCTTGAGTCGGAATGGTCGTACCAGTTGTGGTGGTATGTGATGTAGAGGTCCTCTGTCGTTCCCTCGCTCAGTCCCAAAAGGTTGCACTTTCCAGAATCCCAGAAGTGGTTGTACGAGAACGTGACGTATGTGGACTTCTTGCAGTCGAGCGCGCCGTCGCCCTTCTTCTGGTCGGCGTCCCCTCCGGCCTCTCCGTAGAACATGTCGCAGTTGTGGACCCAGACGTTCTTGTCGCTCTGCTGGAGCGACACGTTGTCGCCCTCCGCCGAGTCGACCATCATGAAGCCGAGGTTCGCGATTTCGACATACTGAGAATTCTTGATGCGGATTCCCCAGCCGTAGGCGGTGGCGTCAGAGCCGACACCCTCGATTGTGATTCCGCATGAGAGGAGCTTCGTAGCCCCAGAGCCAGAAATCATTATGTCGCCGTTGTCCATCGCGTCGAAGTCCGTGACTTTTCCGATGATTCTGACGCACAACGGCCTCGTGTCGTATCCCTTCTTGTAAGCGTCGAGAATCGGCTGGAGACCTGTGCACGTCGTCGTCGCGCCCTTTGAAGAAGTGACGACATCGAGCGAGACAGTGTTCTTCGTAGATTCGTTCACATAGAGGACGACCGCGTTGTCCTTGAGAGTTCCGTCCGCCTTGTACGCGCCCGGAGTCGTGTCGCCGTAGAAGGCGAATCCCGAACGGTCGTGAGAGGCGACGCTGACTGTCGCCGTCAAGTATGAAGAGCCGGACACGACCTTTATCGTGTGGCTTCCTGCGGCGAGGCCCGGAATGTCGCATCTCCACTGGTTTCCGATTTTTCTCGTGAGGTAAGAGCTCACCTCGGTTCCATCGACAGTGACAGTGTAGCTCGAAGGAGAGCCTGTCCAGACGATGTACGCGCTGTTGAGCCAGCCCTGAGCCTTCACGCCCACAAGCCCGCTTCCGGTCGGAACGACAGTGCTCACGCTGCCCGACATTCCGCTTGGAGCGACATAAGAAGCCGCGCGGTTCACAGAGAGGAAGTCCGACGAAGAATCGTCAGAATCCTCGAACGATGAAGAAGAGATGTTGCTGCAGCCCGAGAAAATCAAGGCAGCGGCGAAACCGGCTCCTACAAAAGTCTTTCCGATTCGACTTTTTCCATAACTTTTTTTCATAGTTACCTCCGTTTTTATGACGGTATTTTCACAAAATTATTAACATTTGTAAAAAACCGACATTTAATTAGCTTTTAAGCATGAAAAGAGTATCAAACAAATCAATAATCCTTTTCAATCTGTTTTTTGCACTTTTCAGACCTTTTCAACAAACAATTTCAAAAAAAAGAAGACTGATTTTTTCAAGGAAGCAGAATGTAGGCTTTTGCAATTTCAAAAACAGTGCTGTTGCGATAGAATCAAAGAATATGTTGCAAAAAAGTGAATCTAGCTTGTACATCATCGGAGCGGGTTTTGCGGGACAGATGATTGCGCAGGACATTTTGAGAAAGAAGATATTCGGAAGGGTCGCCGCTTTCCTAGACGACGACAAAGACTTGATAGGCACAAAAATAGAGGGCATCCCCGTCCTGGGCCCCATAGCCTCCATCGCCCCCGTGATAAAGTGCGGACCGCTCGACGAAGCCATAATCGCTATTCCGAGCGCGCAGACGGAGAAAATCAGGGAGATATACGAGAATTTGAAGAAAGGCGGGTTCGCCCACATCCGCATTCTGCCGAGCGTGAGCCAGATTGTGGACGGCAAGGCGCATTTCGTGCAGACGAGGGAAATCGATCCGCTGGACATCCTCGGCAGAACGCCAATCATAATCCCCCTCCACGAAAGCCTCCAGTACTTGAGGGGCAAGCGCGTCATGATAACGGGCGCGGGCGGCTCCATAGGCTCGGAGCTCGCCAGGCAGCTTTTGAGCGGAGGCGCTGAGCGGCTCTACCTTTTCGGGCACGGAGAAAATTCAATCGTGCAAATCTAC
>CAMHLH010000232.1 GCA_946185925.1 uncultured Treponema sp. | reverse complement strand
CTTCGGCGTTGAACCAGTAGCGTAACGTGTAAAATTTCATGTCAACCTGTTCGGGAATTTTTTCTGGGCAGGTTTTATTTTTGCACAAAAAAAGGACCCGATATTCGACGAACACCGGGTCCCCAAAGGAGAGGAGGATGCAGAAAACAGATGTGCTATAGGAATGTGCGAGCCGAAACTTGCACAAGCAGCACCTGCGAAAAACTGCAGTGATTGATAAGAAAACTCTTGCAATCACAAAATCAAACAGCAGAATTACTGTTCGGTTACAAAGATAATGAGAATTTTTTGAAAAATCAACGAAATTGCACTAGAATCACGTCCATGAAAAGAAAATTTTTTGCGGGTATGGTTCTTTTTCTTTGTTCGATTGCTTTTTCGTTCGCCCAAGACGATACGAAGACGAACATCGAAGGACTTTACAGAAAGACGTTGGACAACGGGATGCAAATCTTCGTGATGGAGAACAACTCCGCGCCGCTTGCGTATGTGGAAATCGCCGTGAGGGCTGGGGCCGCAACGCAGACTCCGGAGAACGCAGGCCTCTTCCATCTGTACGAGCATCTCATGTTCAAGGGGAACGCCAAGTACAAAAGCCAGCAGGAATTCACCGAGGCCATGAACAAGCTTGGGGTGGGCGAGTGGAACGGAACCACGGGCGTGGACCGGGTGAACTATTTCTTCACGGTGCCGAGTTCCGTCGTCCGTGACGGAATGGAGTTCTGGTCGTACGCCATCCGCACCCCGAACATCGACGAGGGCGAGCTTGAGCGGGAGAAGGGGGTCGTCCTTTCTGAGATAAACGGAAAATTCACCAATCCGGCGGTGATTTCCTCGTTCTTCTTTATGCGGAAAATTTTCCCTGAGTCCCCTTGGCGGGTCGACAGTTCCGGGGACCCCAAGGCCGTGCAGAACGCGACGGTCGAGCAGATGAAGAAAATCCAAAGCGAATTCTACGTTCCCGACAACGCTGCTCTCTTTGTGGGCGGAGACGTCAAGCACGAGGAGATTTTCAAGTACGCGAAGGAGATTTTCGGGGATTGGAAGCGCTCTTCAAAAAAGGCTGAATTCAAGGCGCCGCCTTCAAAGAAAATCTCGGACAAGTTGGTGAAGCTCGTTTTCGCCGACAAGTCTATGTCGGACAGCTTCGTTTCGGCAAGGTACGCGCTCCGAGGCCCTGACGGGGAGACCGAAAGCGGCGACACCTACGCGGCCGATGTCTGGGCGACGCTCGTGGACGAGCCGGGCGGAGTTTTCACCTCGACTTTCACTGAGAACAAAATCCTTTCGATTCCGGATTCCGATTACGTCGCTGCCGGCTACTACACCCAACGCGCGAGCGGCCTAGTTTCCTTCTATTCTTACATGATGAACGACGGAAACCCCGTGGAAAAATCCGACGAATTCGTGCGCGTAATCAAAAACGATTTGCTAGGGAAGATGCTCGACCCGGCTTCCGGTTTCCTCAAGGGCATAAAGAACGCTGAGCGGAAACTTGAGGATTCGAGGATATACCAGATGGAGACCGCGACAGGGATACTTTCCAACCTTTCGTCGTTTTTCGCGTCCTGTGGAGCCGATTATTTTTTCACTTACGACGAGAACATTTCCAAGGTTACCGAGGGCGATATCCAGGGTTTCTTGAAGAAATATGTTGAAGGAAAAAACGGTGTGCTTCTTGTGACCGTAAGCCCCTCTGTTTTTGAAAAGTACAAGTCTGATTTCTTGAACGGCGGCTTCGAGGAAGTCACTAGCGACAAGGCGTTTTGGTGGAGATGATTATGAAATTCAAAAAAGTTTTCTTGTGTTCGGCGGTTTTGCTCGGAGCGTTCTTCGTTTCGTGCGGTTCTACTTCCGGCGTTTCTGGAGGCGGAACCTCAGCGTATTACGAGAACAACATCGGAGATTTTTCGGAAGTCGCGTTGGACAACGGAATCCCGGTTGTGTTCAAGCGCAATTCTGGAAGCCAGGTCTCTGTCGTCAGGCTTTTGATTGAGGGCGGAGTACCTTTCGTAAAGTACGAGAAGGGCGGGCTTGAGGGAATCACCCTCGACTTGATGCTCCACGGAAGCCAGAAATATTCTTACCAGAAAATCCAGAGAATCGAGTATGAGAAGTCGTGCTCAATCTCAAGTTCCTCGTCCAAGGACTATTCTCTTGTGACGATGGGCTGCATCAAGCGCGATTTCTACGACGTGCTAGATGTCTACGCCGATTCGATAATGAGCCCTCTTTTTCTGGAGAAGGACTTCAACCAGGAGATGAAGCTCTGCCGGGACAATTTCATCTCAAAATACGCGGACCCTTCCGGCAGGCTCGGCTACGCGATAACTGCGGAAATCTTCAAGAACCATCCGTATGCCGTGACTTCCTCCGTGAACGAGAAGTCTGTGAACAACATTGTCCTTTCCGATGTGAAAAAGCACCACCAGAGTCTTTTGAACGCTTCAAGGATGAAATTCGTCATCGTGGGAAATTTCACCGAGCTTGAAGAGTCTGAGATTCTCGCCAAGCTCAACGGCTATTTCGGTTCGATTGAGAAAGGCGATTATGTCCGGCCTGAGATTCCCCCTGTGGCTTTCGACGACAGGACGGCTTATGTGGAGTGCGAGAGCGCGGGCGACATCGCCTACATCGAGGGCGTTTTCAAGTGCCCGGAGCGGAACGACAGCGACTACATCCCGTATGTCCTCGCTTCGATGTACGTGGACGACAGTCTCTTCAAAATCGTCCGCGAGAAGAACAGCGCGGTCTATTCGATAGGGACTGGCATCATCGGAGCCAGAAAAATCGCGGGCGCAATCTCCGTCTTCAAGGCGAGCAAGGGAGATGGGTTGAAGGACATGATTTTCGAGGCCATAGACGATTTCCCGAAGACAGAGAAAGAAGTGAAGTCCAGGCTCGACTCCTACAAGAACAAGTACATCACTTCGATTTTCGAGAATTCGCAGAACGCAGGCGGAATCTCTTCCACGATTGTCTCAAGCCTTGTCTACAGGGATTCCGCCACGGAGTATCTGAACAGGACGAGCCAGGTTCAGGCGGTGACGGCTTCGCAGGTGCTCGCGGCGTATGAGAAATACTTTTCGCCGCTGACGAAAAAGGACTCCTCCGCCGTCAAGTGGGTTGTCCTGACAGGGAAGGAGTCCCTCGAAAAATACCAGTTCTGATTTTTTAGATGGCCGGATCGGCTGAGAGGACTACGTTGTTGTAGTTCGTGTCGTCCGGTCGTCTTCCTGAAATCTGCTCCATCAAAAGCTCGTGCAGGCGGATGGAAACATATTCCCTTATGACGCTTATGGAGTTCTTCTGCACTTCGAGTGGGAACATTCCGACCATGATGTAGCCGGTTTCGGATTTTTTCACTATCTGGATGTCGAGCGAAATTGGAATCTGCTTGTTCTTGAGCGCGAGTTTCGCGTTCGGAATCAGCTTCATGCTCTGCAGAATCGGGTAGTGCTTGTCGTCGAATTTGATGGCGAGGCCGACCGTGCTTATGTCGACTATCTGGAATCTCCTCATCTTGTCGCCGTCGAGCCAGAAAAGCTCCGTCGTCTTGTCGTTGAGGCAGTTCGCTCTGACATACTGCCTGACGCCCTTCGCGTTGAGCTTGTCCAGCGTCTTTACGATGTGCCTAATCGTCTCCTCTGTGTTCGGGTCGATTTGCTCACAACCGGCATCCAGCGTCAATCCCGCCTTGAGGACTGCCAGTTTGTCGCTCGATATTTTTCCTGTGAGCAGTCCTATGTGCGTCGTGCTGAATTCGATATCCTTGTTTATCGACTTTATGAAGTTGTTCCAACCCTGCATCTTGAGTCTGTCGTCGATTGTTATGAAAAGTATGGACTCTGGGTTCTCTGAGAGTATGTTCTTTATGATTTTGATGTTGTCCAGAACATAGATTTCATATTCCATTTCAAGCAAGCGGGATTTTATGGCGGATATCAACATGCTGTTCTGAGTCAAAAAGAGAACCTTCTTTCCATAGATAAGTTTTTTCTCTGCGTCTGTCATTTTTTCTCCTGCAAATAGAAAGTTACTTATAAGAATTATACCTTGCAAAATGCAATCTTTCCACTTTTGATTTTCTCGCATAGCTCTCCATTTATCGATG
>CAMHLH010000231.1 GCA_946185925.1 uncultured Treponema sp. | reverse complement strand
CGGTTTTCCAGAATCGTGGAAGCTGGTATGCGGTCTGGGCGCAGAAGCGCAAGGAACGCGAGGAGAATTCGGCTCTTTTCATCGCGAAGATGGAAAGTCCAACGAAACTCGCCCTTCCACAGACGCTTCTCTCCGTCCCCGAATACGACTGGGAGTGCAGAGGCTTCCGTGTGAACGAGGGGCCGGCCGTTTTGCAGCGGAACGGAAAAGTCTTCATCACCTACAGCGCGAGCGCGACCGACGCGACCTACTGCATGGGGCTTCTTACGGCGGATGACGGTTCCGACCTTCTGGACGCTAAGAGCTGGAGGAAGAGCGACAAGCCCGTCCTCGTGACCGACGAAGCGAAAGGCATTTTCGGACCCGGGCACAACAGCTTCACGACCAGCCGCGACGGAAAGGACGACTACTTGATTTACCACGCCCGGCCTTACGCCGACGTCGATTTGGCTTTCGCCCTGTACGACCCCAACCGCCACGCATGGGTGAAGAGAATCAAGTACGACTCGGACGGAAACCCCGTGTTCATGTAGTTTTTTTTGGCCACATCCCAATGCCCTGGAGTTCTTTTCAGGGCATTGGCTTTTTTTAAAGGAGTTTTTATGAAGAAGATAGTTTCAGCCCTTGCGGCCCTGTCGCTCGCATGGTTTGTCTCGTCCGTCTGCTCGTGCAGCAGCGACAGCGGCTCTGACGAGGAAGAGACTCAGACAAAAACAGAGACAGGAAATGGCACAGGCAATGGCTCTGGCACAACAACATCTCAGAACTACACGTCCCTCACATTTCTGGACAACTATGCCTCGATTTCGTCTTGGAGCAACAAAAGCAAGTGGAACCTCGCCAACACCCACGACCCAACGGTCTTCAAATGGACTGACGGCTACTACTACATGTTCGGAACCGATGCGTCCTACGGAGACGAACTCCACAAAGCGACCACCGGAAAATACTTTGCGGGAAAAAGGTCCAAGGACCTGGTGAACTGGGAATATGTCCCCGGCGTGTTCGACGAGGCGCCCGACTGGATTTTGACAAAGGTGAACGAATACCGCGCAGAGCAGGAGCTTTCAACATTCAGCTCAAAAGACGACATCAGCTGGGGCTACTGGGCGCCGTGCGCGCGTGTCGTCACAGTGAACGGCGAGACGAAAGTGCGCATGTACTACGACATCGTCGTGGACAACTACATTGGAAACGGTGAGCCGACTTCCACAGGCACCTTTGACTACACCTGGAGTGAACGTGCCTTCATTGGCGTAATGGAAACCACAAATCCTAACGGAGGCCCTTCTGCATGGACAGACCTTGGCTATGTCCTCTGCTCTTCTTCCGACAAAGGATCGGACGGTTATGCTCGCTCTTCCACAGACTACTGGGAGGACGCATACTTCTACTTCAACGCAATCGACCCGACCTACTTCATCGACGACGACGACACGCACTGGCTGGTCTACGGAAGCTGGCACTCAGGCTTCGCGCTCGTGAGAATCAATCCTGAGACTGGAAAGGTCGCGGCGGTCGACGGGGATGACTACCTTACAGGAAACGTGACAGGCGACTTTGAAATGGGCTATCCGTGGTCTCCAAATGGAACAAAGGACGCTCCTTTGCCGGACGAGCTTGTCAGCCAGGGATATGGAACAAGGATTTTCGCCCGTGGAACAAGCAGGTGGCAGCCTTCGGAAGGGCCTGAGCTTGTCAAATACGACGGAAAGTACTGGCTTTTCTTCGCCAACGACGCTCTCGAGGTTCCCTACCAGACCCGCGTAGTCTGCGCCGATAAAATCACAGGCCCCTACAAGTCCATTGGCGGCTCCACAATGACGAACAATGTCTCCGGTGTTGCCCATGAAAACGGCAGCATCAACATCTATCCGATTTTGACACATCCCTACAAGTTCAGCGACGAGGAACCTGCGAGCGGCGGCTACGGAAGCTGCTACGGCTGGGTCGGAATCAGCCACTGCGCAGTTTTCCAGGACGACGACGGAAACTGGTACTACATGAGCCAGCAGAGGTTGCCGGCGAATGTCGCGAACAATGCCTACTCAAACGCCATCATGATGGGAGGCGTGAGGAGAATCGTCTGGACTCCAACTGGAAGCTCCGTGAACGACAAGTGGCCAATGGTTCTCCCGGAACGCTACGGCGGGATTCCTTCCACCTACAACCCGGATTCGACAGCGACCGACGGCTCAATCGCTGCAAGCGAGATTCCCGGCACCTGGCAGCACATAAATCTTGCTTATTCGCCCGGAAACATGGACGAGGCCTCGTCTTTGACTCTTTCTGATGACGGAACGATGAGCGGAGCATTGACCGGCACTTGGACTTTCAACGAGTCTGACCAGACCTTGACGCTCGTGGACGAGACTGACGGCTCCGTAACAGTCGCACTCAAGCGTGAAATCGACTGGGAGAAGGTGCCCAGAGTGCCCACAATCGTGTATGCCGGAACATCAAAAAGCCTTACGAAGACATATTGGGGAAAGCTGGAGTCGTCTAGTTCCGCTTGGACGACATCCTCCGATGGAAACACGATTTCCTTCGACGATTCATCTTCGTCGGCTGGAACTTCGGGAATCACGGTTCCGGCATTCAGCGTCACATCTTCCGACGGATTCACCGTGTCCTTCAAGGCGACTTTGCCTTCGACGACAAGCGACTGGGCTGCCAAAGTTCTTTCCTACGGAGGCTGCTATGTGACCATTCCGAACTTGGATCCATACCACAATACTATTTCAGGCTCGACCTTGACCGGAAAAAATTCCTACCCGACAGCGACAGGTGCAAGTCTTTCCAATGGACTTTCATACAATTCCGCTTTTGACGGAGTTGAGCATTCCATAAAGATAGTGTTCTCTTCGGATACTATAAAATTCTATCTTGACGGTTCTCTTTGGGTTACTTACAGTTCAACCGCTCTCGACGGAGGCATGACCGAGTTTGTGGGCTACTATGTGACCGCTTTGACCGCCGGTTCCCTCAAATTCAACGAGGCCGGACTTGGCATAACCGACTTGGTAATCTCAAAAGGCACAGACTGAATATATTAATAGAAAGGTTCATAAAATGAAAAGCGGCCGTCCATTTTGAATTGCTTTTTTAGCATTTCAATTATGGACGGCCGCGTGTTTTTTTTGCTCACAAATCGTCAAGCAAATCTATTGGCTCAATCTTTACTCTTCAATCTCTTCTATTGAAAGTCCTGTGATTTCGGAGACTTCTTCCTTGCTCATGCCGCGTTCGAGCAGCTTCTTCGCCGTCGCCTTCTTCTCTTCGAGCACTGCGCTTTCTGCGTCGCTGTTTTGCTTTTCGGCAGTCTTCGCCTCTGTCTTTTCCTTCGGCTTGATTTTTATCGGTGTCGCGACGAAGTCATCCTGGGGCTGGACGTTTTCCCCAAAGACGAAATCCGAGAGGAATTGGCCGATTACCTGGGATTCAAGCTCCGGATAAAGAGAGAGCAGCTCGTCCCTTGAATAGTTCGAATAGTTGGAAAGTTCCGTGTATTCCTCTGAGACAGCCTTGTACTCCTTGTTGATGATTTTCTTTCCGTTCTCGTCCGTTCCGAATACGCTCATGACGAGCCTTGCCGCGACTCCCTTCTCGTGCACACCTTCCTTGGCGTACATCTTCTGGAAATGGAATTTCACGTAGAGGACACTCTTCGCGCCTGTCTCCTTGCAGACGAGCTTGTTCTTCTTCCTGTTCGTTCCCGTTATAGCCTCATAGCCTTCCGCCGGGAGGGTGTTAGCCACATAGTCCACGAAGGTCTTCCCCGCGTTTTTGTAGGCCGAACAGTCCCCCGCCGTCGTCGGGTCGATTACCTCAAGCCCGGAATTCCTCAGCCTCAGCGACAGAATCTCGCTCGCCTGGTTGATTCTCTCCTGCCTCTCTTCATATTCCGGGTTCGCCTTGTTCACGAGCCTGTTCACGGCTCCGCTCACGATTCCGTCCTCCACGCTCTCCGCTCCAGTCCTCTCGTCGTACCAGGGGACGCTCGGGTTCGAGTAGACAGTCATGATTGCGACTGGGGAATGTTCCGCGAGGTTGACTTGGGTCGAAGCGCAGCCGTAGAATAGGGAAATCGCCGGAACTAGCGACAGAATCAGCTT
>CAMHLH010000230.1 GCA_946185925.1 uncultured Treponema sp. | reverse complement strand
GCAAGGGCTGCAGGAAGATATTCCCAGCGAAGGAGGTTAGAACTGACCGCGTGCCCCCAGTGCATCGAATCCCAGTGAATATGGTACGGATTGTATTGATAGAAAAGATGGTATTTTCCGCCATAGTACGAGAATCCGTTGGGGTCGTTCATCCAACCGCAAAAAGGTGTCAGATGAAACGCAGGCCGTTCTTCCGCCGTAATATGTGCTGAAGCCTCTGCCTCAAATTTCCTTGCTTTCTGCAACAAGTCGCTCATTTTTTTTCTCCATTTGTTTTTAGTTCTGCTTTTCCATGCTTGCGTAGTATGAATCGAGATACTTCTGGAAGATAGAAAGCATCGTCGGAAGTTTGTATGAATCAAGCTTCTTGCAGAATGCCTCCCAGTCCTCCTCCGTGAATCCGTTCATCACCCAGTCGGATTTCGCAGTGTTGATTGCCTTGCTCACGTCCGCCTGGATGTTCGAAAGCTCCTCTGTGTCCTCGCGTGTCATGAAGACGTTCGGATAGACATATTTTTCGTGGACATCAGGAGCGTAGATGTCCTTAATCCAGTCGAGGCGGTACTTCGCATCGTCCGGACAAGTGACATAAACGCCATAGTATTCGTCCAAAATCGCGAGAGGACCGTTCACGCTCTCTGCCTCGCGCACTTCGACAGGGGACGCGCTTCCGAGAGGAGCGTGCTTCAGCATTTTTTCGCCCGCGCTGTTCTTTCCCAGAACGAAGATGTCGAATTCATCGTCCTCGCCGTAAGTTCCCCAGTTGTTCTGCGGAGACTGGAACGGGTCGTACATCTGGTCGAGCCATGCGCAGACGAGTGCCGGATTCTTCGCGACAGCGGTGACGACGCAGCGGCCTCGGTCGAAGCCACTTGTGAACGAGCCGTTCTGGGCCGTGAGGTTTCTCGTGTCGGCGGCAAGAACGGGAAGAGGAACCCAATCCCTGAGATTCGCGATGTTCGCGACGTCCCAGCTGAAGCAAACCCCGTAGCGGCCGGACTTTCCTTTTGACACATAAGTCGACCATTCCTGGGTGAATGCCTCCGGGTCAATCAGCCCCTGCTCGTAAAGTTTGTGCAGCCATGCTGTTCCCTTCTTGAAACCTTGCTGGGTCGCACTGCAGATGACCTTGCGGTCGTCGGTCACAGCGATGTGCCGTCCCTTGTCGGCATCTCCATATCCGTCGCCGAATCCGTTTATGAGGACGTATGGGTCCTGACCGCCGTCGTTCATGATGCAGGACATCGGAATCACGCTTCCATCGATTTTGAATTCCTGCTGGAGCCTTGCCGCATTTTCCTTGAACGCAACAAGGACTTTCTCGAATTCTTCTATGTTTGTAGGAATCTCAAGACCGAGATAATCAAGCCAGGCCTTGTTGATGAAGCTCATGTTGTCGATTACCTGAATCGCCTCCTTTCCAGAGCCGAGCTGCTCAATCCACGGCAGACCCCAGATGTGACCGTTCGAGTCCGTGCACATCGCGCGGTATTCAGGGTATTTGTCGAAAACCGATTTCAAATTCGGCATGTAGGTGTCGATGTAGCCTTCGAGAGGAATGATGATTTCCTGCTCGGCATATTTAAGAAGGCTTGAGTCGTTGAAACTTGCGTTGAACACGAAATCCGCCAGCGTCTTTGGGTTCGCCATCGCAAGCGTAATCTTGTCGTTCCACTGGTCGCTCTGCATGGCTGTCCACTGGACTTCCACGTTTGTCTTTTCCTGCAGCCGCTTGAAAATCGTCCTGTTGTTCGGATTCGACTCCGTGTTTGCCGGAAAACTTGTAAGACCCGTAATCACAGTGCGTTTTTTGAGCGGAAATGCAAGCTCCGAAGGGTCCACTTTCTGCATTTCGCCGCCGTTAAGGGAAACGTCCTTCCCCCTGCATCCGAAAAAGATTCCAGTTCCGACGGACAGAGCCGCAAGAACACACACAGCATTCATGACTTTCTTCATATCTACTCCTTATGGGTGAAATTCAAACTCTATTTTTCTCGTCAGCCCTTGATTGAGCCGATTAAAATTCCCTTGTTGAAATATTTCTGGAAGAACGGATACATCACCACAAGCGGAAAGCTTGAGACGATAATCGTCGCGTACTTCAGAAGCTCCGCGAGCTGGGCGCGCGCCGCCGTGCTCTGCATGTCGGAAATCATGCCCGATTCCGGCTGGTTCTGAATCAAGATTGAGCGGAGGACGAGCTGCAGAGGCTGTTTCGCCGCATCGTTCAAATAAATCATCGCGTCGAAGTAGCTGTTCCACATTCCAACGAACTGCCAGAGCGCGAGCACCATGATGAGCGGCGCGCAGACAGGAAGCAGGATTTTGAAGAAGTAGGTCACCTCGCTCGCTCCGTCAACGTAAGCGGCTTCCTGCAGTTCCTTCGGGATTCCCTTGTAGAAGGTGCGCGCGATAATCATGTTCCAAACGCTGAACGCACCAGGAAGCACGACCGCCCAGATTGTGTTTATCATTCCAAGATTGCTGATGAGCAGGTATGTCGGAATGAGTCCGCCGCCGAAGAACATCGTGACGACGAAAATGACGTTGAAGAATTTCCTTCCTTTGAAATCCGGGCGCGACATCGGATAGGCGGCGAGCATGGTGACCGCGACGGAAATCGCAGTGAACACCACCGAATACAGAACGGCGTTTGCGAATCCGCTCCAAATCGCCTTGTTGGAAAGAACCCGGGCGTACGCCGTGAGCGTCCACTTGCTCGTGTCGAAAGTGACGCCAGTGTTCTGCAGCGTAATCGGGTCGATGAAGGAAGCTACGATGATGTAGAGCACTGGACCGACAATCGCGGCCACAAAAAGCCCAAGAAAGAAATAGCCGCACCAGATAATCAGTTTGTCGCGCTGCGACAGCCTTATAAGATGATTTTTGTTTTCCATTGAAAAGCCCCCTTACAAGCCCTGTCCGTCGTTCAGTTTCGAGACCGTCTTGTTCACAATCAGCAGCATGATTACGTTGATGACCGTGTTGAAAAGACCAACCGCCGTCGAGAAGCTGTAGTCGCCGTCCAAAAGACCTTTCTTGTAGACGTATGTCGCGATGATTTCCGCAGAGGAAAGGTTCAAGTCGGTCTGCAGCGCGTACGCTTTCTCGAATCCGATGCTCATTATGTTTCCTGCCTGGAGAATGAACTGGATGATTACGATGTTCTTGATTGCCGGCCATTCGACAACCCTGATTTCCTGAAGAATGTTCGCTCCGTCAAGGATTGCGGCCTCGCGCGTCTCGTTGTTCACGTTTGCGAGTGCCGCCGTGTACATGATTGAAGCCCAGCCGGCCCCCTGCCAGATTCCACTGGCGATGTAAATTGAGCGGAACGCATCGGATGAAGTCATGAAGTTTATCTGCGTTCCGAAGAAGTTGTTCACCGGTCCCGTCACAGAAAGCATGATTCTGACTATACCGCAGACAACGATGACCGAAATGAAATTCGGCATGTAAAGCACAAGCTGGATGTTGCGCTTTATTCCAAGACTCCGCACTCGGTTGAGGAGCAGGGCGAGCACTATTGGAACCGGAAAGCTCCACAAAAGCCCGTAGATACTCAGTTTGAGCGTGTTCTCAAGATAAGAGAGAAAATCCGGGGATGAAAGGAAACGGGCAAAATGCTTGATTCCAACCCATCGGCTGTCCAAAAGCCCTTTTATAGGATTGTAGTCCTGAAAAGCAATGAGGATTCCTCCCATCGGAATGTAGCGGAACACGAGTGTGAGAACGAGCGCCGGGAGCAGAAAAACCACATACAGCTGCCAGTGTTCTTTCACGTATAGCAAAGTCTTAGACTTCATGATGCCTCCTTTTTTGTGCATTTGTAAAACCGATTTTACAAAACTTACTATAGCGTAAAATCGGTTTTAGCATTTGTCAAGCAATTTTGTGCATTTTTAGTTCGTTTTTGTTACATTTCTTGCAAAAATTTCACTATTCCGACTTTTGCACAATGCGGAAGCCGACATCCCCCCAGCCTTCATGGGCAGGAATATCCCAGCGAGTTGAAAGAGCCAGCTGGTCAGTCCATTCAGAGCCGAAACTGCCGCCGCGCCTTATGTGGTTGCCGTTGTCCATCGTCTCCCAGCACAATTCCCAAAGGTTTCCGCTCATGTCGTAAAGCCCGTTTGAATTTGCGTCCTTTTTTGCGACCTCGTGGCTCTCCGCATCTCCGGCATTCGTTTTGTACCATGCGTATTATCCGATA
>CAMHLH010000229.1 GCA_946185925.1 uncultured Treponema sp. | reverse complement strand
AACGCCCATGAGATTTTCCGTCGAGAAGAAACCGTCGCGTGTCCTTGCGTATGCCTTGTAGATTTTCCTGTTGAGAGCCTGGAGCATTGCGACTGCGTATTCTGCGGAACCGTGCTCCGAGTATGATGGAACATGGACGACCTGCAATCTGCTGCTTTCCGAATTGATTTCCGAGATTGCCTTCAGATCCACGTTGTTGGTTCCGACCGAGCGGAGTGCGATTACCTGTATCCCTTCAGAGACCAAGATTTCAGCGACTTCCTTTGTCACCTGGTCGTTGGCGAAAATGCATACTACGTCGTGGTTCTGTGCGAGCAAGGCTGAATTTGCAGTCAAATGCTCCTCGTAAAAATCGAACTCGAATTTCACTGAATCTTCCGCCGTCGCCTCGTCGTCAATTTTACCTTCTGAAAGAGTCGCCGCTTTCATGAACGTTTCCTTGTCGTAAGGCTTTGTGTCGAAGAAAGCGATTCTGATTGTTTTCATTATAAATTGCTCCTGTTCCAAAATTGTAGTTTTTGGAGATTTTTTTATTATATATTGATTTTTTCTGAATGTGGATATCATCTAATAAAATTTATGAAGATTTGAAACCTTTGGCAAAATTTTATGTTTATCCAGATTCGCTCGTTGAATACCTGTTGAATTTTTACGGATTGTTGATAAATTTCGATTCATGCCAGCAAAAATCCATTATTTGAACAACAAACAAAAAATCCGTCTTGACGAATACCTCCGTGAAGAACTTCCGAAAATCATAAACTCCCCGATATCCAACTCGAAAATCCGCAGGTTGATTGTTTCCGGCTCCGTCTTTGTCGGTGCAAGGCAGGTCAGAATCCCCGCGTTCGTTCTTTTTCCAAACTCTTCGGTCTCTGTTTCTGTCGATTCGGACAGGCTTTTCTTTGAAAAACAGCCTGACGACATAGATTTCGAACTTTCCGAAAAGGACGTGCTTTTCGAGGACGATTCGATAATCGTCGTGAACAAACCCCCATTCTTTCCCACCGAGGCCGGCCTGGTCAAGAGCCGCGACAACCTACACGCGGCCGTCGTCAGGTTCCTCTTCGCCAGGCAGAAAATCACGTCCCCGAACATGAAGAATCCCCCGTATGTCGGCATCATGCACAGGCTCGACCGCGAGACCAGCGGCGTGATTCTCTTCACAAAAAGCCGCTCCGTGAACGCGAACTGCCACGCGATGTTCGAGTCCCACACTGCGCGGAAAGTCTACAGGGCGGTCGTCACGGACGCGGGCTGCAAATTAGACCTCTCGTCTTTCCCCAAAGATTTCAGCGTCGAGTTTCCGATGGGAAGAGTCAGCCTGAAAAGCCAGGCCGCGAAGTGGGGCAGGGTGGCGCGCGATGGGCAGGACTCCAAGACCGTTTTTTCAGTTTTGTGCCGGAAGAAAGTCGGCGGCCTGGACGTTTTTTGCGTGGAGTGCCGCCCTCTTACAGGCCGCACGCATCAAATCCGAGTCCACCTTTCGTCCGTTGGGCTTCCGATAATCGGCGACGAGCTGTACGGCGGCGCGGACTTCAAAAGAATCATGCTGCACGCCTCGTCGTTGACCTTTCCGCATCCTGTCACGGGCGAAACCGTCACGGTGGAGGCTCCTCTTCCAGAGGGCTTCTAGCTTTCGAACCTCATCTTCGCCTGGATTTTCACTTTCTCCACGTTGTCCTGGATTCTCTCGTAGAGCTCCGGGACGGTCTTGCTCAGGGCTTCCACTTTCTTGAGCCACTTCGTGAACGCTTCCCTGTTCTTCTTGTGTGCGAGGTTCTTGAGCGTGGCCGGAAGCTTCCTCGCGAAATTGAGCGTTACGTTGCCCTTCTTGATTTTCGCTATCAGCTCGGCGAGTTCGTCCTCTTTTGTCTGGCAGGCGCACGGCTCAAGGAGCGCGTGCATCTCCTCAAGCTCCTCCATGCTCATCTCGATTGCGTCGGCCGGCGGCTCAAGCTCGAAAAAGTTCTTGGTCGAGACGAAATACTCGCCAACGTCCTTTCCGAATGCTATCACTTTCTCGCTCTTCTTCGGTTTTCTCCTCTTTTTTTGGATTTCTGCCTCGGTTGCAGGCTTGTCCTTTATGCAGAGCGACTTGAAGAACCGTTTTTCCGAATCCCCGTTCTTGTTGAATTTCCTCACGCTGTCCAGAATCTTCTTCTCCGAGAATTTCTGCTTGAAAAGGAGCAGCAGCTTTTTCCTCATGAGGATTGCGTCGATTTTCTTGAGCGATTCTTCATCGTTCGTTTTGGACGTGTCGATGCAGAGGATGAATTCGATGTTCGTGTTCTGCCTCGAGTTGCTTCGCTTTCCTCCTTTATAGGTCGAATATTCGTTCGTCACTATCGAGAGCCGGCCCTTTTTCGTGCAGATGTCCCTCATCTTCGTGAACGGTATGATGCCGTCTGTGGAATAACTGATGAGGATGTGCTTCGCGTCAATCGACTCTATGAGCTCGGAGAACGAAGTCTCCGCGATTTCCCTGTAGCAGTAGTCGGATTTCGTGTTCACCCAGTCGTGCCTTATCGCCGCCTTCTCCTTTAGCACTCCCTTGGAGTTGAGCTCGAGAGGGGCGGGAATGTGGTCCCATTTTGCGATTGTGTTCAGCAGATGGTAGTTGCTGCCGTACTGGTGCTGGTTGTATGGCGGGTCGAGGTACGCTATGTCGATTCCCTTTATTTTCTTGACGATTTCGTTCGCGTTCTCCTGGAAAATGTGGACCGGCTGCGAAGAGTCGATGAGGACCGGGCGGTTCAGCTTGATTCCCGCCATTATCCGCTTGAGCGCGTCCTTTCCGTGTCCGCCGAATCCCTTGTGGAAGGCCTTGAAGACCCCCGAAGTGTTCGTGTGGGTCGCCGACTCGTAAATCAGTTCGGAGAGAAGCAGGTTCTTTATCTTGGAATTCTTTTCGTTCTCGTCCGATATTTCCTTTGAATTTTCCGGGTTCTGCTTTTCCTGGTACGCCGTTTCTATGTAGTTCCTGATTTTGTCGATTGAGAGGGCGTTCTGCCTCGTGTAGAAGAGCCTCTCCGTATTGAAGTCCGCAAGCCCCGCGTCGAATTCCTTGGGCGCATAGAATTTCGCTATGTACTGCTTGTCGGATGCAGGGTTCTTCAGCGCGTTGATTTCGTCGAGTTTCTGCGCGAATTTCTCTTCCGAGCCGAAAAGCTTGGCGATGTCGGACTCGTTCGTCCCGACGTAGCCCTTGCTCAATACGTTTGCATAGTATTCCCAGTCATTGGCATAGACTTCGAAATCCAGACTTTTCGCCATCCTCGAAACGACCCCGCTCCCTGAAAACACATCGAAGAATTTCAATCCGGGCTTCAGCTCCAACCCGGTGCTTTCCATCGCGCTGTATATCAACGGCAGTAGTTTCCGCTTGTTTCCAATGTACGCTATTATCTGCTCTGTAAGATACGGCGTGGAAAAATCCTTTGTGTCAGACGAAAAATTCATTCGCAAAATATATCACAATAAATTTCGCTAGTGAAGAGAATAATTGACTAAAAGACACTAAGAATATATAGTACAAATTCATTTCAAAACCTTGGTCTAACAAGGCTTTGATGGAGGAATTTTTATGGTCAAGATTAGACTTAAGAGATTCGGTACAAAGGAACGCCCTACATACCGCATCGTGGTTCAGGATTCACGCAAGCCGCGCGATGGTACGACAATCGAGGAAATCGGTATCTACCAGCCAATCGCGGCAGCTGATTCTCAGATTGCTTTCAACGAGGAGCGCGCCAAGTATTGGATTGGAGTCGGTGCTCAGCCAACAGACACTGTCCGCAAAATTTTCAACAAGAAAGGTTTTGCAGTTAAGTAATTTAACGAGAAAAGCCTAAGGGGGAGCCAGAAATGGAAAAAGACCTGATTGAATATATCGCGAAATCATTGGTCGATGATCCCAGCGCAGTCTCGGTAAATGAAACCGAAGGCGATAGAGGTACAGTTCTTGAACTTCGTGTAGCCCAGGGTGATATTGGTAAGGTCATCGGCAAGTATGGCCGTATTGCAAAGGCTTTGAGGACTGTTTTGAGTGCTTCCGCCAACAAGGATGGAAAACACTACAGTTTGGAGATTCTTGATTGAAAGACGAATCGGATGAGCTTTTGGAGCAATTTGTTGTAGGTTTCGTCCGGAGTCCGCACGGTCTTTCGGGGGAATTCAAAGTTGAGAGCGCTTCAGGTTATTTCGACCACTTTCTCGACATGACGGAAGTTGCT
>CAMHLH010000228.1 GCA_946185925.1 uncultured Treponema sp. | reverse complement strand
ACATCCTCGTAATTGGCGAGAGCGCGACAGTCGACCATGTAAAGAACTTGAGGAGAATCATTTCCGCCTACCTCGAGTCGGCATACAACTATTCAAGAAGCGACGCGGACACAATCGCGACATTCGCCACAGTCTACAACGCGGTCTACCGCAACAACCTTGACAATTTCACCGCGAAATACAACAAAATCGTAACAGACAACCTTACAGCCGGAAAAATCGGTATCGACACGAACTATCAGGAATGGCCTGGAAAAACCCAGATTGTAATTCCTCTTTTCGACGTAAGAGGCGGATTGAGCACGGTCGACACTTCCGCAATCTCCGACAAGCAGGTCATCAAGTCGCTCCAGAACGAGGAAGACAAGGGAATCGGCGCCCGCAAAGAGATGGTCGACATAAAGGAGCGTGAGGCGGACAACGCTACGGAAGAAGCCCAGAACGCACAGAAGAAAGCCACAGAAGAAAACGAGAAGCTCAAGGCAGAGCAGGAGAAGGCTGAACAGGCAAACAAGGACGCAACCCAGGCGAAGAGGGATGCAGCGAACGCGGAGCGTGAGGCTGACAAGGCCCAGAAGGATGCCGACAACGCTCAGAAGCAGGCCGACAACGCTCAGAAGCAGGCCGACAATGCCCAGAAGCAGGCCGACGAGGCTCAGAAGCAGGCCGACGAAGCGAAGGCAATTGCCGATGCGAATCCAAACGACAAGCAGGCCCAGGACGACGCCGCAAAGAAACAGGCCGAGGCTGACCAAAAGCAGGCTGTAGCAGATCAGAAACAGGCAGCCGCAGACGATAAGCAGAACGCCGCTGACAATAAGCAGAGCGCCGCTGACGACAAGAAGGCAGCCGCCGCCGAAAAGCAGAATGAAGCCCAGGACAAACAGGCAAAAGCCGACGAGCAGGCATCCAAGACTGCCGACCAGGCAGCAAAGGCCGCCGAGGCTCAGGAAGAGTCCGCAAAGGCACAGGAACAGGCTGACAAGAAGAGAACTGAGGCACAGGAAGAAAGAGCCGCCATCGCGGAGGACCAGCAGGCTCTCATCAGGGCCGAGGAAGTCGCCGAGGAGAATGTCCTTTACGGCTTGAAATCAATCGACGACCTTGGAGCGATGTCCGCAATCGTCAAGATGAATTCCGCCACAGGCGCTCTCGTTAAGGAATCTCCAGTTTCTGTAATCAGAAGCAGGACAGTGTACGAAGACGGAAACAACTTCGTCGCGATTGCCGGAACGAACTTCGGAAACGGAGCCATCAAGCTCGTCCTCATAGACAAAGAGAACCTTGAAATCGCAAAAGAAAGCAGCGAGGTTCTTTCAGAGACATCCGTCCTTGTCGAGTACGACGGTTATTACTATGCGGTCGTAAAGACAGGAGCCACAAGCTTCGTGGTCGGAAAGTTCAACAACAACGCCGAAATCGAAGTCAAATCTCCAGTGGCGGTAAAAGCCGCGACACCTATCACAATCACCACAAAGGGCGTCCTCGTAACATCGAACGATGGACTTCCAATCCTGCTCAACGCAAAGGATTTGACGGCTGTGACAGGTTCGAACAGCGACGCAAAATAAGTTTTCATAATATGAAATCTTGAAAAATGCCGGAAATTGCAAGTGTCAATTTCCGGCATTTTTTTTTCGCATTCTTCAATTATTTGTTTTGAAATTCCGAAAAGTCCATTTAGAATAAGAGAAGAGGTACACAACATGGTAAAATTTTTCAAATGCAAGAAGTGCGGAAAAATCGTCGAAGTCGTGAACGCAGGCTGTCCAGTGGTGGTCTGCTGCGGAGACGAGATGATGGAGTTGAAGGCCAACACGAACGATGGAGCGACAGAGAAGCACGTCCCAGTGATTGCAGTCAACGGAGACAAGGTAAACGTGAAAGTGGGCTCTGTGACACACCCGATGGAGGAAGACCACTACATTCAGTGGATTGAAATCGAAACCGACAAGGGAGTCCAGAGGAAGTATCTGAAGCCAGGGGAAAAACCAGAGGCGGATTTCACACTCGCAGGAGAAAAACTTGTGGCGGCTTACGAATACTGCAACAAGCACGGACTCTGGAAAGCCGAAGCGTAAGAACGGCGGAAAAAAAACAAAGCGGTGGATTGGGGAAAAACTCCATCCACCGCTTTTATTTCAAATCGAAAGAACGTCAAGATTCAGACCAAACAGTCCATTACTCGAAGCTGACATCCGTAACCTGGAAATATGATTTTGGGTGGGCACAAGTCGGGCAGACTTCCGGAGCCTTTGTTCCAACAACGATGTGGCCGCAGTTCCTGCACTCCCAAACTTTTACAGACGACTTTTCAAAGACGGCGTTTGCCTCGACATTCTCCAAAAGCTTTCTGTACCTCTCTTCATGGTGCTTCTCAATCGCACCGACCATCCTGAACTTCGCCGCAAGCGCCTTGAAGCCCTCAGCATCGGCGGTCTTGGCGAACTCTTCGTACATGTCGGTCCACTCGTAATTCTCGCCATCGGCGGCGGCCTTCAAGTTGGCAGGCGTATCGCCGATTCCCTCAAGTTCCTTGAACCAAAGCTTAGCGTGCTCCTTTTCGTTGTCGGCAGTCTGAAGGAAAATCGCTGCAATCTGCTCATAGCCCTCTTTTTTTGCGACAGACGCAAAATAAGTATACTTGTTACGGGCCTGACTCTCGCCTGCAAAAGCCGCCTGCAAATTCTTCTCAGTCTGTGTTCCTGAATATTTGCTCATTTTAGTACCTCTCAAAAATGATGTTGAGAAATTATATCATACAAGGTGATATTTACCACTGAAAAATCCGCAGCTAATAATTTTTTGTCAACATTGATGCCCACTCTTTTGACACAAGTCAAACATGAATCAAAAATTATAGTACAATAGCGGAACATCAAAAAAATGTAGAGAAATGCAGACATGGATTTTTTACAGCATCATCAGCTGAACATAATGCTAATAATGACAGGCATCTGTGGTGTACTCGCACTTTTCGTGCTAATCTCAAAAAATTTGACTCAAAAAAGAAAACTGGCTCTGTTCCTGCTTGAAGCCGGAGCTACGATTCTGCTCATCGCCGACAGGTTCGCCTACATTTACAGGGGTGACGCAAGCCAACTCGGCTGGTGGATGGTCAGAATCTGCAACTATTTGGTATTTTCGATAAGCCTTTTTCTGATTTTTGCGTTCGATTTGTATTTAATCGACCTGTTCACAAAAGAAGGCGGAATGGCAAAGGTTCCGAGAAGGCTCAAAACAGCAAAAATACTTTCCGTAATAGGAGAAATCCTCATCATAGTCTCGCAGTTCACCGGGACATACTACACTTTCGACGAGATGAACCGCTACCACAGGGCATCTGCACAGATTGTTAGCTACATACTGCCGTTCGTTTCGCTCCTGCTGCAGTTTTCGGTTATAGTCCAGCACAGAAAAAAAATAGCGAACAAAATATTCCTTTCGGTGCTTTTTTTCGTCGTCCTCCCCGTGATTGCCACGACACTGCAGATTTTCGCATACGGACTCTCCCTCACGAACATGTCATTGGTCGGAGCTGCCGTGATGCTCTACGTTTTCGTGCTGGTCGACATGAACAACACCGTCGAGAAAGCGAACAAGATGGAAATCGAATTTCTGAAAGAGGAGCAGGCCAACATGCAGGCCATGTTCGCACAAACGGCGGAGGCACTTGCCAGAGCCATAGACGCGAAGGACAAATACACGCACGGACACTCGGCAAGAGTCGCTGAATATGCGAAGAAGATAGCGAAAAAGGCGGGAAAAAGCGAAAAGGAAATAATGGAAGTCTATTTTTCCGCACTTTTGCACGACGTCGGAAAAATAGGAATTCCCGACAACATAATCAACAAGGAAGGGGCTTTGACGAAGGAAGAAATAGAGGCCGTAAAAATGCATCCGGTCATTGGAAACGAAATTTTGCAGACCATAAAACAGTCGCCATACATAAGCATTGGCGCGCACTACCACCACGAGAGATATGACGGACAAGGATACCCGGATGGACTAAAAGGAGAAAAGATTCCAGAAATAGCAAGAATCATAGCGGTCGCTGACACCTACGACGCGATGACAAGCAAGAGGAGCTACAGGACCCCCTTGCCGCAGGACGTCGTGCGCTCTGAAATGTTGCGTGGATGCGGCAGCCAATTCGACCCGAAATACGCAAAAATAATGATAGAGATGATTGATTCTGATATCGAATACAAAATGAGGGAGGGTGGCGCAATTCTGTCCTG
>CAMHLH010000227.1 GCA_946185925.1 uncultured Treponema sp. | reverse complement strand
AGCCACGGCAATCGTCGCAGGATTGGCATTCGCAAAGAGAAAGCTTTCAAAGAAGGAGAAAAGAGAAGAGTAAGAATATTCAAACAAAGCGAAAAAAAATTGTTTTTATCATGAAATGTGAAAAGAACCGTGTTAGAATCTTAGTTGTAAGAAGTTAGGCCATCTCAAATGGTCAAGGAGACGCTTATGAAAAAGACAATTCTTTCCGCACTTGTGGCGGTGGTCGCTTCATTCGCATTGTTCGCGGCAGACAGCTACACTGTCAAGTCAGTAACCGGCAAGGTCCAGTACGAAGACAACGGAAGCTGGAAGACCGTAACGAAGGGAATGGAGTTGTCGTCGGATTCGAATGTTTCAGTCGGAGTCGGAGCGAACCTCGTCGTCGCGAAGGCTGGAGAAGCGAAGAACGTTCGGATAAAGGCAAATTCAAAGGGAACCATCGACAAATTCGCCTCTGAATCAGGCGGCGGAATAAAGGTCGGCGGAGCCGCAGAGAAGAACACCACCGCAAAGGCGAAGAACGCCGGAGACAAGGGTGTCGCAACGGCTTCCAGCCGCGCTTCGGACGTGAAGAAGGACATGGAGTTCGCAGAGGACGAGGAGTAGAATCCTCATAAATTCTACTGCGAGAGATTTTGGGGAGGCAATCGGTTCTTATCGGTTGCCTTTTTTGTTTGATTCGGCAAAGAAATTGGCGAAGACAAGTTCCACAAAGGAGAAGAGGGGCTTATGAAAAAAATCAATCTTATACTTCCCACAGCGGCGGTTGTTGTGAGTTCGCTAGTGGCGTTCACGACGCTCGACGACAAAATTTCCGACCTTTTCCAGAGGATTCTTCCGAGCACGAAAGAGAGCGACAAAGTCTACATGCTCAACGTGAACGACGACTCGGTGAAGAACATCGGCTCGTGGCCGTTCTCAAGGGACGTGTATGCGACAAGCTTCGTCATGCTCAAGGAACTCGGAGCGGAAGCCGTCATATCCGATTTGAGCTTCGTGGACGAAAGCCAGGCGCAGGCGGACCTGGGCTACATGCAGGGCGACCTGCCAGCGATGATTGACGAGGAATTCGACGGAATAAACTCGAACTTCACGGGCTTCCTCGAATCAATGGAAGGAAGCAAGATAACGGGAGACACAATCGCAAGCTCGTCCGAGGAATTCGCGGCAGCAAACACCGAGATAAGGGACAGGATAAAGGACAACGTGGGCAGGGCCGTGACGGACGCCGACCAGATTTTCGGAAACACTCTGTCCATGCTGCAGAACGCGTACCTCACGCTCACGTTCGCGAACGAATACGATGTTTCAGACGACGACAAGCAGTTCCTCAAGGACAAAATCGCGCTCAAGAACGTCCACGGCGAAAACGACACCCTCACGCCTGAATTCAAGGGCGTTCTCCCCGCAATCCGCAAGCTTCTGGAACACGCGAAATCGGCCGGCTTCGTGAACACAAGCCCAGACAGCGACGGATACACGAGGCGCGTCCACCTTCTCTTCAAGTACAACGGCGACTACTATGGGCAGCTCACCCTCCCTTCCCTCCTCGACAGACTCGGAAACCCGGAAATAGAAGTGACAAACGCTTTCGTAACACTCAAGAACGCGAAAATCGACGGAAGGACGAAGGACATAAAAATACCGAGGGACAAGACCGGAGCAATGCTCATCAAGTTCCCAAAAAAGCAGTTCAGCGAATACAACTGCATCTCGCTTTGGGAAGCCTACTCCCTCAAGGAACGCGAGGACTCGCTCAAACAGAACCTTGAACTGATGTACAACGCGGGCTTCTTCGACGCTCTGGACGAGAATCCGTTCGACATAGCGGAAAGCGCGAAATTCGAACTGGACATCCTCATGAATTCGACATACGACGACCCGGACATCACTTTCGACACATACATGGAACTCAGGAACAAGTATTTCGCCATGCTCGAAGACATTTTCTCCGGCAATCTTCAGAGGACGCTGGTCGAAGAGAACGTTGACGAGACGGATGTCGTCAGCTACATAAACGACACATTCGCGGTCGCGACGGAGAACTACGAGAACCTCCTGAACGCGAGAAAGGAGTTGAGGGAAAAGGTCGACGGAAGGACGTTCCTCATCGGAACCACGGCGACATCAACGACCGACTACGGCCTCAACCAGTACGAGGAGCACTATCCGAACCCGGGCGTGCACTACACAGTACAGGACATGATTTTGGCGGAAGATTTCGTGGACGACTCCCCGATTTGGATTTCGATTTTCATAGCCGCCCTGCTCTGCTTCGCGTACAGCATCATCACGCTCAAAATCAAGGAGACGGCACCGCAGATAGCGATTGGAATCGGACTCATCGCGCTTGAAATCGCGGCCCTCCTTGGATTCTACTTCACCACGAGAATCTATGTCGCGGCGGCAATCCCGACACTCGCTCTCACCCTTACGTTCGTCTCGACAATCGTCGTGGGCTTCATCGTAGCGTCGAACGACAAGAAATTCCTCAAGAGCGCGTTCAGCCAGTGTCTTTCCCCGGACGTAGTAGACCAGGTTGTGAACAACCCTTCAAGCTTCAAGCTCGGAGGAGAGACCGTAGAAATGTCGGCGATTTTCACTGACATCCAGAAATTCTCCTCTTTCAGCGAGCTTTTGACGGCCCCCCAGCTCGTTTCGCTTTTGAACTACTACCTGACGAGAATGTCCGACATCATCATGGGCGAAAAGGGAACGGTTGACAAATACGAGGGAGACGCGATTGTAGCCTTCGTGGGCGCGCCAATCAAGATGGACGACCACGCCACAAGAATCTGCGCCGCCGCACTCAAGATGAAGAAAGCTGAGATAGAGATGAACAAGGAGATTGTCGCCATCGCATCTCTTTCGGACGCGGAAAGAAAAGCGAAGATTCAGGATGCAATCAAGCACATCGAAAATCCAAGGGAGAAGCAGGAAGTCGAAGAGAAGCTCAGCACACTCTACGAAACGTTCAAGATAATGGTGGACAACAAGAAAGTCCTCTTCACCAGAATCGGAATCAACTCCGGAGAGATGACCGCCGGCTACATGGGCTCCGACAACAAGAAGAACTACACGATGATGGGAAACAACGTGAACCTCGCATCGCGTCTTGAGGGCGTGAACAAGCAGTACTCGACAGCCGGAATCATGATTTCCGAGCACACGAGGAAGCTTTTGGGCGACAGGTTCGTCGTCCGAAGCCTAGACCGCGTTCAGGTCGTGAACGTGAAGACCCCGATGCGCCTCTACGAGCTGGTCGCCGAAAAATCGGAAGCGGACGAAAAACTCATCAAGTACATGGAAAAATGGGAGGAAGTCCTCAAAGTCTTCGAGGCAAGGAAATACGACAAGGCCCTCGAATACCTGAAGAAGCTCGTCTCGATAAAGGTCGAGCAGTACCCGGACGACAAGGTGGCCAAATACTACATCAGCCTCATCGAGAACTACTTCATCAAAGGAACCTACCCGACCGACAAGGACGACGCAGGCGTGGCGTTCAATGAGGAGAACGGAGTGTTCACATTGCTTCAAAAGTAGGTTGCCTTTTTACAGCTGGAAAGGCATTGCCACATGTGAGGCAACCTCGCAGAGAATCGCTTCGCGATTCTCTCGCACGAGTGAGGGCGTTTTTCCAGCTGAAAAAAGCAATTGCTAAATGCAAGGCAAGTCCGCAGAGAATCGCTTCGCGATTCTCTCGCATGGGAAGGGCGGTTTTACAGCTGGAAAAAGCAATTGCCACATATGAGGCAACCTCGCAGAGAATCGGAACGCTGCTAGGAACCGGATGTGTTCTAAGCATTGCTAGTTGGCTGCAGCCGTCGCCAAGAATTGCGGAGCAATTCTTGCGCACTTGGTGCACGGGTAGGTTGTCTTTTTACAGCTGGAAAATGCATTGCCGCATGGATGCCAACCTCGCAAAGAATTGCGGAGCAACGGGAAGATTAGGTTCTCAAGTTGTTAATTTGCAAGTTAAAGTTTCCTTGATATAAGTTACCTGATCCAAGTTTGATAAACAAACAAATTGACAGAATTGGTATTAGGCTATAGAGTAGGAATCGGACGATGTGCTGCATTTGCAGACTTCGACCTCCTTTTAGGCTTCCGTTTTCTCGGAAGCCCTATTTTTTCTAGGACTGATATTTTTGTAATTGCCGTTTTTATCAAAATCAAGTAGAGATAGCATATCCATTCTTTCAAAATAGAGATAAACCTTTCCCGCGAAATTTATATCAGACTTGTTG
>CAMHLH010000226.1 GCA_946185925.1 uncultured Treponema sp. | reverse complement strand
TCCGTAAAGTTCATGAAAAACTTCCGAAAGCAAAATTTTCTGCAAAAAGTTATACAGAATTTGCAGAATTCAAGCGGAGTTTGAAGGATTATTCGATGTTCAACATAAAGAACATTGCCGTTTGTGCCACAATGAGCGCGGGAAAATCGACTTTTGTAAATGCACTTCTTGGACGTGATGTCCTGCCTGCAAGAAACGAAGCGACAACCGCGAAAATCACAAGCGTTTACGACAAAGACGGTGCAGAAAAGATGGTTGGTTATGTTACCCAAAACGGCAAAATCACGGAACAAAGTGCTGATGTAACGCTTGAAGTCATCAATAAATGGAATTCTTCTAATAACCTAGAAAGAATCTATCTGCAGGGTGATTTGGACGGCATTAAAAACGACGGCTTTGTTGTGGCTGTTCACGACACTCCAGGAACGAACAATTCTGGCGACAAGAGCCATCATGAAGTAACGATGGATTTTTTGCAGAACAACAAAATGGACGCTCTGATTTTCGTGGCGAACGCAACGCAGCTTTGCACGAACGACGAGAGGATTTTACTTGTTGAGCTGCTGAACAAGGTGGTGGAGCCGTCAAAATTGCCTGTGATATTCATTTTGAACAAGGCTGACGAGCTGGACGAGGAAAAAGAAAGCATTTCGGATATTCAAAAGCGATATGCAGAGTATCTTGAAGAAATCGGATTTGTAGAGCCAAAGATTTTCCCTCTATCAGCAAAGGCAGCTCGCCTTTTGAAGATGGCAAAGAACGGAAGAACGGAAAATCTGACTGCAAGGGAAAAGAGCGATTTAAAGGCTGCCATTGCCGAATTTACAGATTTGCACGACTTCAGTTGTGGAGTCAGCCAGAACTGTGATTCGGAAATTGAAACTGCATTATTGCGTTCTGGATTGCAGAACGTAGAAAAGTATATTGAAAGTTTGTTCTAGGAGGAGAAAATGACAAACATAGAATTGAAGTACAATTTTGGCACGAAAGAGTGTGCTTTCAGTGACGGAACGAGAACTGAGGATGATTTCATCTCATCAAAGTCAGGCTCGGAACTTTCTACATGGTGCGGGGAGCTTCTTGGTCACCTTGTTGAAACCTACAATGAGGACGTAGCTCTTACCTTCACTGGAATAGAGCGCGATTGCGACACGATGGCCGATGCTGTGGAGAGATTCAACGAAAAGAGCGGCAAGAAAATCAAGCCGTTCACAAAAAAGATTCTCCGTCAAAATGAAAACGCGGAATCTGGGTCAAAGATTGAAAAACTCAAAGATTTTTACAGGGAACTGACAAGTGAGAGTTGCCCCTTCGATGAAATCCGAAACGACAAGGACATTGAAAACGCTTTTAACACAGCTTTGAATTCCGACTTTGAGATTGCAGTCGTCGCCACGATGTCCAGCGGAAAATCAACCCTCATAAATGCGATGCTTGGAAATGAGTTGCTTCCTGCAAGAAACGAGGCGACCACTGCGACAATCGCAAAAATCTATGACGATGACAACGCTGACCATTTCTGGGGTGAAAGCTACGACAAGGACGACAACCTGATTGGTGAGCGCGTTGACCCCCTTTCCTTAGACAACATGAACCGTCTGAACGACAACCCCGCTGTTTCGGAAATTAAAATCCACGGCAATATCGTGGGTATTTCTTCTCAGAGCATGAAGCTTGTCCTCACCGATACTCCGGGACCGAACAATTCTCGCACGGACGAGCACAAGAACCACACCTACCGTCTAATCAAAGAGAAGTACAAGCCGATGATTCTCTACATTTTGAACGGAACCCAGCTTGAAACAAACGATGATAATCTGCTCTTGAAGGACATTGCTGCGGCGATGAGTGAGGGAAACAGGCAGGCAAGCGACCGATTCATCTTCGTCCTGAACAAGGCTGATGAATTTGACAGCGAGAAAGAGTCTGTAGCAAAAAAAATCGATGACACAAAACGTTATCTTGCCGAACACGGCATAAAAAATCCAAAAGTCTTTCCTTGTTCCTCATATTTTGCAAAACTTATTCGCCAGTACAAGGCGGGTGTCGTGTTAACAAGGAAAGAACAAATCAACTTGGATGGAAATCTTGGGCTCTTCAATAAGGACAAGGGAATGCATTTCTCGGACATGGCTGAAGTTTCCGCTAATGTTCGGGCAAAACTCGACGCTGAAATTGCAAAGGCGAAATCAACAAATGATGAATACGCAGAGGCTCTGATTCACACTGGAATTCCGGCAGTGGAGGCAACGATTTCCGAATATCTTGAAAAATACGCACAACCGCAGAAAATCACGGAGGCACTGCATTCATTCCTGCAGACAATCAACGATTTGGGGGCGGAAGCTAAAGAAACTGGCCTTTTGAAAGACAATTCTGCCAAAATCGAAGAGACAAAAGTTGCCATCGCGCGCATCAAGGAAGCGATTGAGAATGGTCACAAGGGTGAGGAACTGAAAGCAAAAATCGAAGCTCTCAATGTGGACGAGGCTCTTACAAAAGAATTCGAGGAACTGAGCGGAGAAAAAATCGGCGACTTTATCAGCGAGGCTCGAAAAAAGTACTGCGACGACAAAATCACCATTGAGGAAACTAAAGACCGTGTCGGCAGAATCCAGAAAGATTTGGAGACCTTGCGGAACAGATTCGCAATCGACATCGAAAATCTCATCAATGAAAAAATCGGCGATGAGGCGCAGAAGTACATGGACGAATACAACGGCTATGTGAGCGACTTGCTGGGCAGTGCTTTCGGACATGAGGTAAAATCTGCCTCAATTCTTGGAAAACTCGCCACAATGAAGCTTGATTCTTCGAATGCCTCTGACTTTGAATTCAGCGTGAGAGAGAAGACTGGAACATACATCGACACCGAAACCCGCACCCGCACAGAAATGCGAACTAAAACACGAACCGGAAGCCGAAAGAAAAGCGGAATTGGTGCAGGAATTGCTAGATTCATTGGAGGTCTTTTTAACAAAGACTGGGGCTATGAAGACTACACGTACACAGTGGAAGTTCCTGTTCAAGTCAAGTACGAGGTGCAGGTTGAAAAAGACAAGTTCGAAAACCGCCAGTATGTGAACTTCACAAAGATGTTCAACAACATCATTGCGGCAAAACTTGATGATTTCGGCGCGAATGCCAGAAAACTTGCTTTCAGCGAGGCAAAAAATCAGGAGAAGGCTCTCAAAGAAGCATTCAACGCCTCATTCGATGAACTCAACCAGAAAATCCGTGGAAAGATGGACGAAATGCAACGGACTCTCGACGACAAAGAGGAACTGGAAAGAAAAGTGCGTGAAAGCGAGAAGAAACTTGCATGGCTTTCTGACTTCAAGAGCCGCCTTAACAAGATGTTTGAGGCATAGGAGGAAGACATGGTGGACAAAAAATTTTCAGATGCTGTTTCCGGTGGCAACATTACGGAGATTCGTGACATGCTCCGCAACAGAATTCAGATTGACCACAACGTTACGGGCGGAATGTTCCGTGAGTGCTTTGATTATTGCCGCAAGGAAGGCATTTTGGATTCTTTGTATGAAATGCAGGACGACAGAGAGATTCCGAGCGAGAACACGGAAGAAAATTTCAAAAAACTTGTCGGACAGCTCTCGACCAATTTTTCACGCGAGAGACTTGAAAAAGTCATCTCAATAGCAAAAAACATTTGGCCTGATGAACAAAGCGCAAGCCAGGCCAGTACATTTTCATCATCATCATCTTCTTCGTCATCATCGCAAAGACCTCACACTGAAAATTCTCAACACGAAGAAAGTAGGGGCAGAGTCTTAACGGAAGATGGCGGACGCATAATCGGAGAAGAGCGCATACTGAGCGAAACTCCGCTTTATGATGAAGATGAAGAGCGCAACTTTAATAAGCAGAGCCGCAACCTCCATCGCGAGCATCGCAATGAAAAAAAACGACAGAATTCAGATGTGAATCCTGTTTTAGTAGTGGGGACGGTTGTTGTTGTTGCTGTTGTTGTTGCCGCTGTCGCTGTTATCTCATGCTAAGGGTGATAAAAATGGCAAATGAAATTTTGGTAAAGGAAAAAGCACAATTTGAACTAGAAAACGTTCTTTCAATGGCAGATATAATTTTGCAGAAAAAATATCTGCCAGAATTCCCAAATTGCGAGCTTGTGCCGCTGGAGTCTGAACTCAACAAGGAAAAACTTGCTAGCGAACTCAACAAAAGTGTTCGCTTTATAGACATCTCTCAGATTGTGCTGAACAAGAATGAAAA
>CAMHLH010000225.1 GCA_946185925.1 uncultured Treponema sp. | reverse complement strand
ATATCGGTTCAAGCGGAATGAACGCACAGCAGAACAGGCTGGATACAATTTCAAACAATCTTGCCAATGTCGATACGGCTGGCTTCAAACGGGATGTCTCTGTCTCTAAATCTTTCCCGGAGCTTCTTTTGAGACGAACTGAGGCTGACGGCGTATACAAGACTCCTTTCGGCTCTGCTGATGTAGCCCCGATTATCGGAAAACTGGGACTTGGCGTCGAGACCAACGAGAATTTCACAGAATTCGAACAGGGAAGCTTCCGCGTCACTGACGAGCCTACTGATTTCGCTTTGGGCGGCCAGGGCTTCTTCGCCGTGCAGACTCCGAACGGGGAGCGGTACACGAGGAACGGAAACTTCATCGTAGGAAAAGAGGGCATTCTTGAGACAAAGGACGGCTACCCGGTTCTCGGAGAAAACGGAATCATCCATCTCGACGAGGTTCTCCAGGGCGCGAAATTCTCCGTGGACGAGAACGGAACCGTGCAGATAAACGCCAAGGACATCGACGACGAGGACATGGTCGTGGACCGCATGAAAATCGTGAGGTTCGAGAACGAGCGCTACCTCAAGAAGATGGGCAACTCGATGTGGATGGCCACCGACGTTTCCGGCGAGGCGTACATCGCCGAGGGCGACGAAAGACCGAAGACGATGCAGGGCTACATGGAGACCAGCAACGTCAACGTCGTCAACGAGATGGTCAAGATGATTGAAGTGAACAGGGCCTACGAGGCCAGCCAGAAGACAATCCAGAGCGAGGACACGATGATGAGCACGCTTTGGAGCAAGGTCGCTTTGGCCCGCTGATTTTTTTTGAAGCTTTCAGAATTTTAGGAGAAGAAGAAACATGGTAAGAAGTTTGTGGACAGCCGCTACAGGAATGAACAGCCAGCAGTCGAATCTCGACACTATTTCGAACAACCTTTCGAACGTAAACACTACAGGATACAAGCAGCAGAGGGCAGAATTCGAGGACTTGATGTACCAGAACGTCAAGCTCGCCGGAACTCCGGCCACAGAGGACACTGTGACTCCTGTCGGAATCCAGCAGGGCGCGGGCGCGAAACTCGCCGCCACCCAGAGGATTTTCTCCCAGGGCTCTTTGCAGAACACTGGCGTGGACACCGATGTCGCGGTAGTCGGAGACGGATTCTTCCGCGTCCAGCAGTATGACGGAAGCTACGCCTACACCCGCGACGGAACTTTCAAAATCGATTCAAACGGCCAGCTCGTGAATTCGAACGGCCTCCGCGTGATGCCCGAGGTAATTATGCCGGAGGGATTCGACATCCACACTTTGGCGATAAGCGACGACGGACGCGTCACCGTGAAGATTTTCGGGCAGGACGACCCTGTGGACGTCGCCCAGCTTGAGCTTTACCGCTTCCCGAACAACGCGGGACTCGAGGCGGCCGGAGACAACCTCTACAAAGTGACGAACGCTTCCGGGCAGGCGATTGCAGGCCGGCCGGGATTCGAGGGCTTCGGCGTGACGAAGCACAAGTTCGTGGAGATGTCCAACGTGTCCGTGGTGAACGAAATGGTCCAGATGATAGTCGCGCAGAGGGCTTACGAGTTCGATTCGAAGGCTATCCAGACTTCTGATTCGATGCTTTCGACTGCGGTGAACCTCAAGAGATAGGCATTTGCCTGTTTGGATACGTTCTCGTCGAGGGCAAGTCTGATAGATAAGCCCAACAACGATGAGGACGATTGCGGGTATATAACATTTATGGCAATAAAAATGGCTGGAACCCCGAGGTGCTTCCTTTTGAATCGCTTCTGGTTCCAGCCTTTTTTTTCGCCCTCTGTCAGTTCGCGTCTTCGATTTCCTTGAAGAGCGCGCCGTACAGTGTCGCTATGTCGTTGTTGGCTTTTTCGATTGAATTTTTCATGCGCTTCGCTATGCAGAGGAATGTCCTGAATCCAAGAATCGGCTCCATGTTGCATATTCGCATGAAATCTTCACCCGATATCTTGAGCGTGTGGCATTCGGTTGCGGCTTTTACAGTGGCTGTCCGTTTGTCGTTTCCCACAAGGGCAGCCTCTCCGAAGAACACGTGCATGCTGTCGTCGAGTTCCGACAGCGCGATTGGGTCTCCCGACGGTGTCTTCCTCATCACGCTCACGCGTCCGCTCCTCAATATGTAGAACGAGTCGCCGCGTTCTCCCTCTTCCATGATGGTTTCTCCCGCCGAAAAATAATGCGGCTCAAGAGAGTCGTAGACTTTCTTCATTATGCGCCTGTCGTCTTCAGAGTCCGTGAACCCTTTGAAGATGTCCAGGCTTAGGAGCGCCGGAAAGATTTTTTCGAAGTCTGCTTTCATTTTTCACTCTCCCAAGGGTTTCCCCTTAACGAAAATCGCGCTGGTGTTCGGCTGTATGACGAATGTGGACGGCGGCGTGAACAGCGGCTCGTTGCTCCTCATCGTCTTCACTTTGACAAGATTGTCTATGATTCTCTCCACGTTCGGGTCTTTCTGTGCTTCCCGGACAGCATCCTTTCTTCTCTGGTAGAAATTTCCGGTGTTGAGGAGCAGTCCTATCAATACTGAATTCGTCTCTGAAATCGGTCTCAGTGAGTTCACGAATTCCTTGTAGGTCTTTCCGATGAAAGATTTTGGAATTTCCTCTATCAATATTCCAGTCTCTGGGTCTTCGGCGATGAGCTCCTTTATGACGTTGGAGTAGCCTTTTCCGCTCGATGCCGTCGCCAGGAGACTGTACTCGTAGTCGGCCGTCAGAATCACTTCGTCGCAGTGCGCCAGACGTAGATGGTTCTCGAATTTCTTGTCGAAGATTTCCGCCGCGATGTAGATTTTCGGATTCAGGTTCTTCATCGTGAGCACGGAGAGGACCGCTTTTGAGTCCATCGCAAGCTTTGTTCCGTCCTTTGATTGGTCGGATATAATTAATGCGCGCTCTGCCTTCTTCACCAAGGCCCTTTCAAGGACGTCGGCGTCGGTGAAGTCTCCGGCCACGTACTTTATTCCCTTGAATCTGAGTTGCGACGCTATCTGCTCTATGTTCTCCGGCGAAGCCTCGTTCACCAGCACAATCTGGTCGGGTTCTATGTCCGGATTCGTGTCTATCACAAAATCCAGGATTCTTTCGAGCCCTGGTCTCCAGCCGCAAAGAAGAAAATGCTTGTTCATGTTTTTCAATTTTCCCAATCCCCTGTCTTTTTTCATCTGAGCCTCAGTGAACACTGACGCTATTTTTCCAGTCATCGTGCTGAACACGAGGATGCCCGATATGAGTATGACGAAGCTGCTGAATCGTCCAAGCGGAGTGACGACGCAGATGTCGTAGTATCCGGCCACGAAGGCTATCAGGAAGTTCCATACGCTGTCGCCCATGCTGTTCAGGGTGTCCTGCCCCTGCTCGGCCTTGTAGGCTATCTGTATCATGAGCAGCATGATGAATGGAAAGGCAACCACAACATAAGTGAGCGGATTTTTCAGGGCTGCCCAGACTAGCTTCCTGAAATGCCGCAGCTTCTTTTTTTTGCTTTTGATTTTTCTGACCATTTCTTAATAATAGCACATTTTTTAAAATAAATATTTGTGTTTCGCAAATCGCTTTTTTATCCGATAATTGAAGCATGAACACAATTGAAAACAGGCTCGGATATGGAGCTTTGACAAATGGAAAGAGCGCGGTTGAGAGCGCGAAAATATCATCGGAGAAGGGGAGGTTCGAGTCTCTTCTTGGGGAGATGAAGGATTCTTCTTCGATGGGGCTTGGAATTTCTTCCAGCCAAGTCGTGGAGGCGGGCAGGGTGAACGGAGACTGGACTAGCGGATTCTCTGGAACCTACACTTCCGAGGCAGACAAGAACGCTCTTCCGCGCGGAGCCGCAGCCAACCAGGCGGGTCCAAACGCCAAACAGCAGACAATCGACAGAACGTCCAAACTCTACGAAAAGTCGCTTGAGCTTGAGAACTATCTCGTGAAGCAGATGCTTTCGGAGATGAGAAAGACCGTGATGAAGGCGAACGAGGACGACAACGCGAAAAAAATCTACGAGGACATGCTCTTTGACGAATACGCCACGATGATGACGAAGAACGCGGGCTTCGGCTTGGCCGACCAGATGTACCTGCAGCTTTCGAACGGCGGTGCGAACGACAATGCCTGAAAAAAAAATATATTTTTTTTGGCATTCCGCTTGACAGTTTTTGTGGTTGGGTATAATATAACAATCACTTCGCCGCTGTAGCTCAGTTGGTAGAGCAATGGACTGAAAATCCATGTG
>CAMHLH010000224.1 GCA_946185925.1 uncultured Treponema sp. | reverse complement strand
GGAATAGTGCATTTCTGTACTGTCTTTTAGAGAAGTCGCTGTAGCCGCTCCGCAAAATACCATCATAAATTCGTCGCCGTAATTTTTGCTGAATGTTGGAACATACAATTTTGCAGAACTATTGTTCGCGATTGAAAAATATTTGTGGTTTTTGTCTGGATAAATCAAAAATCCTTTTAATCGCGCGTTTTGGTTTTCTTCAATGCTTTTTGCGGAAATTGTAATCGGCATTTGTCCGCGGAACGCTCTGAACGAAATTAAATCGTCCCACTCTTTGTCTCCTATATAAATATTCACATTGATTTCCACATCAATATAAGGCTCTGAAAAACTGCCAATTTGCAAATTAAATGATTTGTCATTCTTCTGCACACCAGGCTTTAAAGTTGAAGTCCAAAAATCAGTTTGCCCTGAAAGCGTTACAGCACTGTTGTTCGACGACAAAATAACATGAGAAGTACCGCAATCCGCAGAACCTGTGTTTTCTATTACGATTCCGAGATTTTGATAATTTTTGCCTGCATAAAAATATGTTTGGTTTTCAAGTTGAGGAACTGTAACTTTAAGGCTTACGCCATTTTCGCCGGCAACAACGATTTTTCCGACATTTGCCCCGTTTCTTGTAACATTCAAACCGTGAGTCGTTTGTTCCTTGTCTCCGCTTGTAACCTTGACGGTCTGCTCTCCCGGACGCTTTGCAATAAGTTTCGCCTCGCCATTGGAGTCCGAAACAGCTTCGTTTTCGCTTGAGGGAAATCCCTCCGTCGTTCCGGTCACCGTATAATTCGCAAGGGATTCTTCGCCATCGCTGGAATTTCCCGCCGCCCGTGAAGAGCCACCCAAAAAGCCGACGAGTTTCACGGAATATTCCAAATCCGCACCGCCTTTTCTGAACAGCGGAATAGCATCGACAAGCATGACGGATTCCGACTGCTTTTGGAATGTTCCAAGATTCCTTACGTTGAGATAAGATTCGCTTCCGCTGGAATTGTAGTAAGTGCCTCCCTTGTATACGACCTCCGTTTCCTTGAACTGATACTCGGCACCGTTGTCCATGCGGACCCACGTTCCCCAAAAATACGAATCCGCCAAAATGCCGGAAGGCTCTGGAGTCGGAGTAGGCTCGCCACTTCCCGTATCGCACGACAAAACCAAAAGCGCGCAGCAGACAAAGAGAAACACATACTTGATTCTCACACGAACATTGTTTTTCATAGTAACCTCCTCGTGCATCGCTGCACTTATTTTTCCTTACCAAGCAAGTCAGTGCTGATGATTTTGTTTGCGTCACTTTTTGTTTTTAAATGAAGAATCTGCGTGCCGATGTTGTTTTCCGCCATGCTCACAATTTTGTAGTACGAGGAATATTCATTCTCCCACAGTTTTTTCCCGGACGGTGACACGCATGTAAGAACTCCGTCCACATCGCCTGTGATTTTTCCCTGTGAATCTTCCGAGTTCACCCCGCACAAGACCAATCCATAATTCGTGAAGTTTATTTGGGTGAACCACAAATTTTTCTTCGTGGAAAAATATTTCAGCGGGTCGGAATTTTCACCAACCATATCGGAACTCAAGAAGCAGCCGTACAAGTCATTGTCTACCGACGAGCCCATCGCTTCTCCACAGACATAGAACGAACCGCCTTTTCCAGCAATTCCAAAAAACAAAGATTTTTCGCTTGAGTAGATTTCCTCGGCATTCGACAAATCCGAATTGAATTTGTAGACTACGCCTTTATGCACGACATCCGAACCTTCGCCATACTTCTCGTCGAAACTGTCGAAACCGCAAGCATACAGATTGCTTCCGTCAAAATATGACGAAGTAAGGGTGCGAAGCACTTCATATTCCGTATAATCATCGCTCACCCAATACGAAGAAACTTGCGGTTCATTGGAAGAAAAATCGACAACCGCGGAAAAATACCGCATTCTTCCAAAAGAGTCAAAAACAGAGCCGCAGACCGAAAACTTTGAGGAATCAAGCTCGCATACCACGCCTTTTATGAGATTTCCGTAAAAGTAAAAGTTCTCAAAATTCAATCCTTGGGCAAATTCAGTCAGATTTACGATTTTCTTCTCTTGTGTTTCGATATTGAATTTTCCAAGATAAAAGTAAGATTCGAGAGGATAGTAGTCACTGTCATCTGAGTCGCAACAACCGCGCAACAATACGAGATACTCTTTGTCGGAGCATTGAAGCGCATCGACCACCGAAACGGCAACCACATCCTCTTCAAGAACAGTAAATTCCCCCGCCACTTTTTCCGAGCCGTACACATCGAAACTCTGGATGTAAAACGTGGTGAAATCGCCTGAACCGGCAAAGAACGAGCCGTCTCTCAAATCATACGCCCTGCGGACGCACTCGACGTTGTTCTTTTTCGGGAAAACCTTTGAACTCCACATCTGCTTCTTCGTGTCTATGTCGAACGGAGAGATGGACTTGAGGGAAGACACGACAGAAGACGACGAATCCGACACGACTATTGTGAAAATCTTGCCCTTCTCGAACGCGCTGAACGCCGCAGGAAACTCGATTTTCTCGCCATGAATGGTCAGGAGCTTGAAAGTCGGAAAATTCCCGAAGGACGCAGAGGATATTTTGTAAACGCCGCTTCCACCATTCGCCGACAGAATCGTTGTGTTTTTGTCGTTCTCAGGGAAAAGCTCGCTCGCGCCCTGCTTGAAAACAACCTGCTGAGAACTGTCGTTCTCCACGACCACGAAGCAGTCAGACGTGGCCATGCTCTTCGGGTCCGATATGGGAGCCTCGTCAGTCTTTCCGGTATTCGGCTTGGCGACTATGTAGGAGTCCGTGTCGCTCCACGGAATTTCAACGCCCACATCGACAAGATAAGTTATATAGTAAACAGTTCCACCAACGGACGGTTTATCGTCAACATTATATGTTTCGTTAGACGCAAGTTCGCATATTTTTGAATTTCTATCAGCGTCTGAATAAACGGCTATTTTAAATCGAGATGAATTGCGAAGAGTTGTTTGCGTTTTTGTTTCGCCGCTGTCGTCGCCGTTTTTTGTTTCGCCGCTATCGTCGCCGTTTGAAGGAATCGGCTCAGGGTCAGGAGTCGGATTGTCAGGAGTCGGATTCGGACAAGAGAAAAAAAAGAATGTTGGAAGTAAAAACAAAAGCCCGATTTTTTTCATGGAGCGGCCCCTTTATTCACAAAATTCCCCACGGCAGTTTTTTGAGCCACCGTGGGTGAAAATCAATAAACGTTATGCTGCAGAGTTTTGCTCAAACCTGTAACGCTTATTCCTCCGTATCATAAATCTCGGAAGCCTCTTTTTGTGCCACCGTCCAAGTAACAGGGCTTGCTCCCGCCTCAGTGCTCGTGTTCTTGCCAACAGTTATGACATAGACCTTGCCTTTTTCAAGGGTCAAGTTTTCCGTACAGTCAATCGCGGAAGTCCAAGCCGTAGAACGAATCTTGATTGCCGAGGTTGACGCTCCTGCCGTAAAGCCAGTGAAGAAGGCTGTTTCACCATCAAGAGCAACATAATCATCAGACTCAAGTTCTCCAAAACTAGTGACCTGAATATTTCCGTTATAAACGCGGATTGATTTTCCAGAATTGTTTATGAGCTGGACAGACGGAGCCAACTTGTCGTATTCAGAATCAAGGCTGAGGCTCAAATCAGTCGTAACAGTATAGTTGTTGGTTGACTTGAATACAGCCTGCCGGCTCACCTCGGAGATGGCCAAAGTCACATCGTTATATTTGAGTTCTTTCTTGTAGACAATCTTGTAGTCGTATGACTTGTTCGTCTGAGTCGGAACCGCGACACGCTGAGTTTTCGGCGCAATTACCGCATATGTAGACTGTCCATCCACGCTGTCGATTGAAACCCAATAATTCGTTGAGTTATTGAAAATCCATGTTCCGCTTCCCGTCAAAGAATCCGCAGAAACGCTGACCGTATACCCCTGCGTATCGGAATAGTATGCGAGTTTGCTCGCCTGTGTCGCCTGAGTAGGATTCTCTTCGTATGTGGATTTCTGAACAGCGACGATATTATAGAATTTGCCCGAAGTAAGTTTCACCTTTATTGAACTCAAAGACGCAATCGTTCCGATATAGTTTTCAGGCTTCACAGAATCAGTGAAAACGAGAACCTCGCTCGCAACTTGGTTCTTCAACGTCAACGTACCATTCGCATTCACCTTGCCAGTCGGATAATTGTAGAAATCAGCGTACACGCCAGTGCCGCCACTACCACCTGCACCGACCTTTACATCCCATGTTGCTGCGACACCACCAGCAACTGCAGTGATTGTGACAT
>CAMHLH010000223.1 GCA_946185925.1 uncultured Treponema sp. | reverse complement strand
GATGCTACACTTTACGAGGGCCGTTTTGTCTAATTCGGCTGATTTTAAAAATTTCGTTTGATTAAAAATTCGGAGGGCAATTATGGATTTTTTCTCTGAAAACACTGATTTCATGTACACTGGAATCGGTGTTCTCGTCTTGTTCGTCTTGATTCTGTTCTTTGTGGGCTACACGAAGGCACCGCCGGACGTGGCAAAAATCATTTCGGGGCTTCGCAAGGTTCCGCGCGTCTTGGCCGGTCGTGCCGGAGTCCGCATTCCGTTTTTGGAGCGGGTCGACGAAATCTATCTTGGGCAGATTTCCGTGGACATAAAGACCGACACCTACATTCCAACGCAGGATTTCATCAACGTGAAGGTCGACGCCATCGCGAAAATCCGCGTGAAGTCCGATTCAGACGGAATCCAGCTTGCGGCGAAAAACTTCCTGAACAAGACTCCGGAGCAGATTGCGGAGGATTTGCAGGACAGCCTTCAGGGAAACATGAGGGAAATCATCGGAACCCTCGACTTGAAGACGATAAACACCGACAGGGACAAGTTCTCCGACCAGGTGATGGCGAACGCCGCAAAGGACATGGAGGCATTGGGAATCCAGATTCTTTCTTGCAACATCCAGAACGTCGTTGACGAGCATGGCCTCATAAACGACATGGGTATGGACAACACTTCCATGATAAAGAAGAACGCTGCCATAGCGAAAGCCACCGCCGAGAAGGAAATCGCAATCGCGCAGGCGGAGGCAGACAAGGCGGCGAACGAGGCCCGCGTGGCAGCGGATGCCGAGATTGCCGAGAAGCAGAACGAGCTTGCCATAAAGAAGGCGAACTTGAAGAGGGAGTCCGACACTGCGAAGGCCGTCGCCGATGCCGCCTACGAGATTCAGAAGCAGGAGCAGGAGAAGACGATTCAGACTGCGACCGTGAACGCCCAGATTGCGAAGGCCGAGCGCGAGGCTGACTTGAAGGGCAAAGAAGTCACAATCCGCGAGCAGGAACTCCAGGCCACGATGAACAAGGTCGCAGACGCCGAGAAGTACAAGGCCGAGAAGAACGCAGAGGCCGACCTCATAAAGAGGCAGAGGAACGCCGAGGCCGAAAAGTACGAGCAGGAGCAGAGGGCGGCCGCCCAGATGAAGCTTGCCGACGCGCAGAAGTATTCGGCAGAGCAGGAATCGGCTGCCGTGAAGGCGAAGGCGGAGGCCGAGGCTGCCGGAATCGCGGCTAAGCTAAGGGCGGAGGCCGAGGGTATCGCGGCGAAAGGAAAGGCCGAGGCGGAGGCGATTCGGGCGAAGGGAGAGGCGGAAGCTCTTGCCATGGACAAGAAGGCGGAGGCCTACAAGAAGTACAACGGAGCCGCAATGGCCGAGATGATGATAAAAATCATGCCGCAGATGGCCGCCGAAATAGCCAAGCCGCTCGGACAGATTGAGAAGATAAACATCTACGGAACGACCGGCGACGGCGGAAACGGTGTCTCCCAGGTCTCAAGCTCCATGCCCGTCATAATGAAGCAGGTCTTCGACACGATGAGCGAGGCGACAGGCGTGGATTTTTCCGAGATTATGAAGGCGAACACCTACGATGCGAAGGTGACGAAGAACATCAACCTTTCAAGCCCCAACGGCGCGGAAGTCCAGGTGAAGACGAATCCGAATCCTTCTTCTGACGACTCTTCCGCCGACGCCCAGTAAAATCCGGCAGACAAAAAAAACTGCGCCGCTTCAAAAAAAATGATGCGGCGCAGTTTTTTTTCGTCTCGAATTTTGTTCGGCTTGTCCGCTTGCGCGCTACAGGTTGAAGCCGCCAATCTTTCCCGACAGGTCCCGGCTGTCGTCGAGGTTCTTCATGGAATTCGTCCGGACTTCCTCCATGGATTGGGATATGCTTCCTACGCTGTCCGTCATAGATTGCATACTGTCCGTAATCTTGTTGGTGACGCTGGAAAGTATCTCCATCTCCTCCACAACCTTGTCGGTGCCCTTGATTATCTCCGTCGAATTCTGCTTTACGCTCACAGTGGAGTCCGTGATGCTCTTCATCGCCGCGAGCACCTGCCTGTTTCCCTGGTTCTGCTCGTCCATGGCGTTTTTCACCACGGCTTCCTGGTCCCGCACCGTCTTTGCGAATTCATAAATCACGTCGAACTGCTTCTGGACTTCCGCGATGCTCTGGGAAATCTGGACGATGGAGTCCGAAAGGGTCTTCAGGTTCGTTCCGATGTTTTTGCCCTGCAGGCTCGACTGCTCCGCGAGGTTCCTGATTTCGTCCGCGACTACTGCGAATCCCTGCCCTGCTTCTCCGGCGTGCGCGGATTCGATGGCGGCGTTCATGGCAAGGAGGTTCGTCTGGCTCGCGATTGTCTGGACTATCTTGCTCGCGTCCATCAAGAGCGACGACTGGTTCTGGACTTCGCCCGCTATCTCCACCGCGTTCTGAATCTTGCTTTTGCCCTCTTCGGATGCGCTGCTGAGTTTGTTCACGGAGTCCGCGTTCTTCTCAAGGATTTTCGTGACTGAATTGATGTTCGCCACCATCTCGTCGATTGCCGCCGAGGATTCGGTCACCGCGGACGACTGCGACTCGATGCTCGTGTCCAGTTCCTTGATTCTCGAAACAATCTGGTTCACGGAGCTGTTGGATTCCTCAACGCCTGATTGCTGGTTCCTCATTTCCGACTGCACCGTTCCGATGTTCCGTGAGATTTCATCGACTCTCTGGAACGCCTGCTCAAGTTTTCCCGAAAGCTCGCCCGCTGTCTCAACTGAATTTTTTGCGGAAGCCGCCATCTCTGAAAGAATGCTTCTTGTGCCTTCCCTGAACGAATTGATGTTGTTCACGAGTTCGCCGATTTCGCATCTGCATTCGACTCGGAGCGGCTCCAGGCTGTAGTTTTTCTTTGAAAGCTCTTCCGTGTGGTCTTTTACGGCGACGATTCCAAGCCGAATCGACCTGACTGTGAAGAATGTGCTCATGAAATTCGCGATTGTGAATATGATTCCAATCGGACAAAGTTTTTTTAGCATGAGGAAGTGGACTCCGTTGTTCAGATTCGCAGGAATCGAAACGACATGCTCAACGCTCAACGCTATGGAAATCATCGCGAGGAGAATCACCACGTCCGTCCTCTGCCTTACGGACATGAGCTGGACTTCCTTGTAGTGGGGAAGCCAGAAGAGCGACTTGTCCACGAGCTGGAGGAGCAGCACGAAGCCAATCATCGAAAAGCCGAATGTGAGTCCCCACAGAAGTGTTATCCACGACACGAAGGCGTCCGTGTTGCTCTCGAACTGGCTGAATGAAAGCCCTGTCTGCTTCGCCCGGACGATTATCAGGATTGCGTAGACAGCCGCGAAACCGACCACGAACGCGATGTTCGCGTTGTACCAGTTCTTGAAGTAGAGGTTCGTGGAGCGGATGGATTCCTTGGAGCCGTCGTAGGCTTCGAATTTCTTGCGCAGCGAACTGTACATGAACACTGGCAGGACGATGAATGCCAAAATCGAAAAAACTGCAAGGACCGGGTCTGCCGCCAATGTCAGAAAATCGCCTTTGTCCATCGCCCCCGAAAAAAACGCCATCGGCCCAAAAAGCACAATCGGAGCGAGATAGCATTCCATGTGCCAAAAGAAAACTTTCTTGTCGAATTTTCCACGGTTTTCAAAAGTGTGTTCTTCCATATTAGATAACTCCCTTAAAACTGAATAAAAGAATATCAGTGCTGAGTTCGTTTTTCTAGCGACTGTGTTTTTCCAAAAATCCCTCATCGGCTGAAAAATCCGCAAAATGCAAGATATTCGAAAAAAAAATCCGCGCCGCTTTGAAATGTCGCGGTGCGGATTTTTGTCTCAAAAAGATTGATTTGGAACTGCTACTCCCAAATCGCGTAGTAACTACTTCTTAGATCACTAAATGCAGATACTCTTTCGTATTCTTTGTAGTCGGCGGTTGTGGATGAAGAATATTTTGCCCAGCCGACGAATTTTTTGCCTTCCACAGTCCATGGACAAGCTTTCAACGCTACTTCGTTCTGCTTACTCCAATTACAATATGATACAAGCGTTTCGGTGTCGCCGGAAGTGCTGTTTCTGTAGTAGGTGGTTGTTTTGAGGAAGCTGCCGCTTTTTGAAATCCACAATGCCTTGTAGGTTAGTTGGCGGTCCTCGCCTTCAAATTCGGTTGTCTCGCCTGGATACAAATCATAATCACCTGATTTCCAACAGGCGAAAACATAGTCGTCGCTTTCTGGTTCCCAAGTGCACTCTTCAACCGTGTAGGTCGCCTTGTCGTCTGCCACGGCCACTTCCTTTTCGAAAGATTCCGTGTCGTCGCTTG
>CAMHLH010000222.1 GCA_946185925.1 uncultured Treponema sp. | reverse complement strand
AGAAATATCTTCGTTCTTCCATACGATGTCGCCGAGAAGGTGGTCGTGGAACACTGTCTTTCCTTCGAGCGGCACCTTGAGCCTGATTACATACGGCTTTCCTGCGTCCAGGTTCGCCTTGACTTCCTCTGCTGTGAGGTGGCGGCAGTTTCTGTCGTAGCCGGGAGCCATCTTGTTCTCCTGCTGGATTTTCCTGATTCTGTCCAATCTCTCGGCGTCGCAGAAGCAGTAGTACGCCTCGCCGTTATCGATGAGCTTCTGGGCGTATTCCTTGTACAAGGCGAAACGCTCGCTCTGGACGTAGGGACCGTATTCTCCGCCCTTGTCGCCGCCCTCGTCCCAGTCGATTCCGAGCCAGGCCATTGTGTCGTAGAGGTTCTGGACGTATTTTTCGTCGTATCTTGTTCTGTCGGTGTCTTCCAGGCGGAGGATGAATTTTCCCCCTTTCGAGCGGGCGTAGAGATAGTTGAACAATGCAGTGCGGACTCCTCCGATGTGCTGCATTCCCGTCGGTGATGGTGCGTAGCGGACACGCACTTCTTTGATGTTTTCCATTTTGTTCCTCTATTGCAAAAATAAAAAAGATTCAATTTATCAATTCTAATCTAAATGGCTCTTTCAAACAATAAAGGCGAAGATTTTGGAAGAAGTGACTGAAAATTGAACGAATCAAAAAAAAAGGGGCAAAATCGACAAAAGAACCGATATTTTTGAAGAATGAAAGAAACCATGTTACAATTTCATTCAACAATGAGGGATAAAACACAGGAGGTTTTATTATGTTCAAGAAATTGATTTCAGCAATCGCCATTCTTTTCGCGCTCTCATCGGTGTCTGTTTTCGGATACACGCCAAAGACGAAGACCGAGGAGGCGAATTCGGACGACTACCAGTGGTACGAGTTCAAGGCGAAACAGTTCGGAAAGCCGATGAAGTTCTTCGCCTTCAAGACAGAAACCCAGAGGAACAACCGCGCGCCACAGATTCTCAACAAGAACGGATTCGGCTTCAACGAGAAATCTGAGACTATCACGGAATTCTTCGATTTCGAGGGCGGCGAGAAGACGGTCCTCTTCGACGAGGAGCTCAAGCCAATCATGAAGGAGAACGGCTACAAGTACGCCTTGACGACGTTCAAATCCACGTCGGGCAGGAACGCTACGACGGTCTATCTCTACACTTTCTGGTACGATGCAGAGAATGACGCTTTGTGGGTCTTCAAATCATACAAATAATCAACGCGAAGACAGAGGAAAGGGCTTGCACAATGTGTGCAGGCTCTTTTTTTTGTCAAAAAGGCAAAAACACACCGCCAACGTTAATGCCAACGTTTATAATGAAAAAAAACTGAATACGGAGGAAAAAAATGAAGAACGAAATCGCGAAGAAAATGCTGGATTTCATAAACAGAAGCCCAAGTGCCTTCCATGCGGTAAGAAATATGGAAGATGAACTGAAGGAGAACGGATTCGAGGAGCTTTCGGAGAGAAGGCGATGGGAGATAAAAGAGGGCGGAAAATATTTCGTCAAGAGAAATTCGTCCTCGATAATATCCTTCACGGTGCCGAAAAAGGACTTCAGCGCGTTCAAGATAACGGCGGCGCACTCGGACTCGCCCAGCTTCAAGGTGAAGGAGAAGCCGGAACTCAAGGGGAACGGCTGCGTCAAGCTCAACGTGGAAAAATACGGAGGGATGCTGATGAACCCGTGGTTCGACAGGCCGCTGTCAATCGCGGGCAGGGTCTGTCTGGAAAGCGGGAGCGGTTTTGGAGTGGAGGAGCGGCTTTTCGACTTTGAAAAAAGCGTGGCAATGATTCCGTCGCTCGCCATCCACTTTTCGAGGGACGCGAACGACGGCCACAAAATCAACACGCAGAACGAAATGGCCCCAATCGTCGCGACGGACGCGGACTTCGACCTTGCATCCGAAGTCGCGAAAAAGCTCGGAGTCCCAAAAGAGCGGATTCTCTCGCACGACCTCTTCCTCTACAACAGGGACAAGGGGACTTTCTGGGGGGCGAACGACGAATTCATCGCATCCCCAAGGCTCGACGATTTGGAATGCGCCTATTCGACCCTGGTGGGCTTTCTGAACGCCGCGAAAAAGATGGGCGGCGACGAGGTGAACGTGCACGCCGTGTTCGACAACGAGGAAGTCGGAAGCGGAAGCAGGCAGGGGGCGGACTCCACATTCCTTGAAGACACCCTCCGGCGCATCAACCTGTCGCTCGGAAGGGACGAAGAGGACTATCTGTCTGCGGTCGCGGGCAGCTTCCTCATCAGCGCGGACAACGCACACGCAGTCCACCCGAACTATCCCGACAAGTCGGACCCGGTGAACAGGCCGCTTCTCAACAAGGGAATCGTCATAAAATTCAACGCGGCGCAGAAATACACAAGCGACGCGCTTTCGGCCGGAACATTCAAGAGAATATGTGCAAAGGCCGGAGTTCCCTTCCAGATTTTCACGAACAACTCGAACGTGGCTGGAGGCTCCACGCTCGGAAACATCTCCACTTCCCACGTTTCGGTGCTTTCGGTTGACATAGGGCTTGCGCAGTGGGCAATGCACTCGCCTCTCGAATCCGCGGGGGCGGAGGATGCCGCGTTCATGGCGAAGGCTGTGGAGACATTCCACTCGGATTTTTGAGAGGGATTTGGCAATCATTCAGAGGGCGGAAAGGAAGCGAGCCAGTCGAAAACGCCGTTGTCGTTGTTCAGGACGTAAATCCAGCTGGAATGTCCCTCGTACTGGTACGCGCCTCCGTCTTCGCCCTTGAACGAGCCGCTTTTGTCGCGCACATCCGAATAGACGGTCGAACGAAGTTTGTCCGAGCCGATTCTCTTTATGCGGGATATCGTGGGCTCGGACGACTTTTTCGGATTCACGGTGCCGTCGTTCTCTGCGTATGTGAAAAACAGCGGGAAGCCGGAAAGAAATTCAATCTGCTCGTCCGTTATCTTCGAGTCGAGGTAGAATTCGCACACGGGGAACGCGGCGCGAAAAAAGTCACGGAACTGAAAAACCATGTTCATGGTCATGTAGCCGCCGGCCGAGCAGCCGCCCACAAACACGCGGGAACTGTCAATCTGCGGATTCTCGGCCACGAAAGCGTCTATCAAATCCTTCACGACAAAAGTGTAGTAGGACACGGAAGCGAACGGAAGCTTTCCCATCTCAATCCTGTTAGCCAAATATTTGTCGGAAACCGGCTCATCATCATCTTCTTCATCTTCTTCATCTTCTTCATCTTCTTCATCTTCCTCATCATTTTCTTCGTCTTCATCTTCTTCGTCATCGTCGCCATCGTCGCCATAGTACGGAAGCGGCTCCTTGCCGAGGGCGGAGCGGAAACGGTTCCTGACGAAACGGAACGGAAGGCGGACGGTGCCTTTCACGGCGTTCTTGGCTGTGGAAACGCCACCTGAAATCTTGCTTTTCACCCCGTCCTTGTCCACGGGCGCCCAGTAGTGCACGCCGCCGACAGTCCTCTCGTTGACCATGAGCCATGCGCTCGGACACTGGGGCACAAGGAGATAAAAGCCGGAGGGGAATTTCGACTGGATTTCGTCGGAAACGAGATTCGTCACCTTGGCGTTCAAAATCGGAGCGAGCCTGTTCTTACCGCCCTCCCCAAGACCGTGGAACCAGACCACAAGCGGAATCTTCTCGCCAGAGGCGGCTTGCGGTTTGTAGCAGGCGTAGTTCAAGGGGATTTCCTCCACGCCGTCGAAGTCGCCGTCCTCGTCGAAAAGTTCCATCTTTCCCTCGTAGGTGCAAAACTGGAAGCGGCTGGCATTCGCGTTCACGAACCCCCGGCAGTTTTTGCAGGAAATTCCAAGTTTCTTTGAATCGACGGAATAGGCGTAAAAATCATCGAGGTCCGCAATCTTCTTTGAAAGCCCGGTGGTGAGCATGTCCAGTTCATCAAACCTCTCAGGGCGGACATCGAATTCAAGAGTGACGAAGGAGCCTGAGCCGGACAGGGCATTCCCCAAGCCGTCAGAGAGATAGGCCTTGTCGGGCACGAGGGTAGAAGAGACCTTCTCAAGATACAGCCTTTTTCCAGTCTTCCTGGACTTTTTCGAGACGACGAAATCGGCTGCGGACACCCTCCAGTCCTGAACCTCGAAGTCGAGGGCGAGCACGATTTTTTTAAGGCAGGAGCCGAAATCCTCGGTGGAAAAATGGACCACGAATGAAGACGCTTCTGGAACCTTCTCCGAAAAAATCACAGGAAGAGCCGAGGCTGAAAAAGCCGAGGAAGCAACAACAAGGCAAAAAAAGGCTGAAAGAAAAGCCGAACGAAAACACTTCATAAAAAAAATTATAATCGCAAGTCAAAAATATGTCGGAATTA
>CAMHLH010000221.1 GCA_946185925.1 uncultured Treponema sp. | reverse complement strand
CTGTTGATTTTGAGAGGAAGCCGAGGACGCACAATGTAATAAACGAAAAATACCGCGAGCGCTATCAAATTCGGCATCACAAAAGAATAGTTCCACAATTTTTTTCCCTCCAAAAGTTACAGTAGAAATTATAATTCACAATCCCGCCAAAATAAATCTAAATCTTAAAAACCATTGAAACAATCAAAAAACAAGGAGCATGAGAAAAAACTTGAGAAATAGAAAATTCAAAATTACAATTTAAGTGTTTTTCAAGGCGGCTAATCATGACAAAAAGAAGTTTCAACCACTACGGCTACACAAAAGACTCGTATATCGAATGCTCCAAGATGATAAGGGCTACAAACAGGAACCACATACTGATTCTGAACTCCTGGTTCTTCGCAGTGAACATCTTCTACATGATTTTCGCCTACTTCAACCTGTTCGGAGCGAGCCAGGAGCAGGTTCTGTTCTATCTGATTTCCATAATCATAAGCTTCGCATTCGGCTTGTGGATTTTCCTCAAACCGGAGGAAGTCGAAAGGCACAACTACTTCGCCGTCATATTCAGCATATTCCTGCTTCTGACGTACGGAATACTATCTTCGGCGACCCAGCCCTACATGCAGGCTTCGATGTTCCCCATAATGCTCATCATCACCGCCATATCGTACACCGGAAGGATGTACTTGATGATGCTCATGACCATAGTCGCGTCCGGGGTCTTCCTCTACACCTCATACAAGTTCAAGACCTTCTCCATAGCCTACAGGGACAGCTACAACGTCGCCATAGTCGCCACGCTCGCCATAATCCTGCACTACACGTTCCAGCGGATAAGAATCGCCCAGTACATACTTTTCCAGAAGGACCAGCAGACGCGGCGGGAGCTCGAGATAAAGTCCAGCTTCGACGCGCTCACAATGCTGATGAACAGGGGCTGCTTCTTTTCGGTGATGGAGGAGATGGTGAGAATCGCCAAGGGAGAGCGGATGTTCCTCTGCCTGCTCGACCTGGACGGATTCAAGGGAATCAACGACACGCTCGGCCACCAGATGGGGGACAAGGTGATTCAGACGGTGGGGAAAGTGATTCTAAAGACATTGGAGCTGGAAGGAAAAAACCAATGCGTATCGGAGTGGGACCTGAAGAGCCCCACGTCGCTTGCGGGAAGGCTTGGAGGGGACGAGTTCATAATACTCATGAGGGGCGCGAATTCCATGAAAGAAAGCGAAGACAAGATGAGGAATCTCATGGAGAGCCTTTCAGAAGTCAAATTCGACGGAATCGACGGCATAAGGACTTCAGTCGGGATAACGGAGATAAAGGAAGGCGAAAGCGACTTGGACACTGCCTACAAGCGGGCGGACGAGGCCCTTTACGAATCAAAGAGGGGCGGAAAAAACAAGATAAGCATAGGCTAAAAGAGGAGGACGGAAGATGCAGGGATTTTTTTGGGAATTCGATTTCGCGGTGAAATACATGGCGGTGGCGGCGTTCGGAACAACTATAGCGGATTTCATCGTCATCGTCTTCGCGCTTTTTTTCAGGAACGATTCTGTCTATGGAAACGGAAGATTCAAGCTGCTCTCAAAATTCACCGTGCTGGCAATCGACGCGGCTCTACTGTGCGGCGTCTTCTATCTGTTCACAACCCCGTCCCCCTCCCCGGTCATAGCGTTTTCGATATTGACAGGAGCCGCCATGTTCACAATCATGCTCGTCTGGAGCCTTGTGCAGATGTCCAGCGTCAGCTCGCTTTCGATGGAAGTTCTGGAAACTGTCGTGGGCGTGATAGAGGCCGGAGACGAGAATCTGGACGGACACTCGCTGCACGTCCAAAACCTGACGATGCTCATGTACGACTACCTCCCGGTGGACATCAGAAAGAACATAAACCCGATGAACATGCAGTACGCGGCCTTGCTTCTGGACCTCGGCAAGCACGGGATTCCACGGGAGATAATCGACAAGCAGGGAAAACTCACCCCCCAGGAGAAGAAACTCATCCAGAGCCACCCGGAAATCTGCGTGAAACTGCTTGAGGGAATCCCATCGTTCAGCACGGTGGCCAAATGGATAAAATACCACCACGAAAGGGTCGACGGAGGCGGCTACTACAAGCTGAAGGACAAGGAGATACCAATCGCATCGAGGATACTGGCCGTGGCGGACACCTACTCCGCCATAACGATGGAGAGGTCGTACAGGGCGTCACTATCACACGAGGAGGCCGTGGCGGAACTGAAGATAGTTGCGGGAAGACAGCTGGATTCAAAACTCGTCGACATATTCTGCTCGATTCCGACCCACAAGGTCATAGCCTGCATGGCAGACGTGAAAGCCCGCATGAAAAGATACGAAGTCGGCTCGTTCAGATGAGAATCGGAAAAGGAGAACGGACGAAAACAGATGAGGACAATGGACAAAAAAACACGGATTCTATACATGGCGTTCATCTCGCTGCCACTGATGCTCTTCCTGAACGCATCGTGCATCTTGAAGCTGAAGAAGCCTCATTTCTGCACGGAAAATCCACAGGCGACACTCACGCTGGCGCTTCGCTCGGGAACATACGCGGACGTGATAGGCAGGTGCCTGCCGGAATTCGAGAAGAGGAACAACATAAGATGCGAAGTCATCGAATACACGGAGGACGAGCTGCACGGCTGCATAATCGGGGGAAGCCCCCAAAACTACGACCTCTGCATGGTGGACGGCTCGTGGATGGCGGAATTCACTTCAAAGAAAGTGCTGGCGAACTTGTCCGACCTGGGCTACGAGCTTGACGGCGACATCATTCCGTCTACGAAGAAAATCTGCTACTCAAACGGCTCACTTTACCTCGCCCCCTACTACGGAAACGTCTCCGTCCTTTTAGTGAACAGGCTCATGGCGAAGGAGGCAGGATTCACACTGGATGAGATTGACTCGATAGAAGACATCCAGAAGATATGCGACTTCCAAAAGAAGCGGCACAATCTCGGCTTCATGACGAGGGGCGACACGGAGAACAACATCGTCGTGGACTTTCTCCCGATTCTGCTGGCGCACGGGGGCTGGGTCGTGGACGAGAACAACGCCCCCACAATCGACACCCCCGAATTCAAACGCGCGATGGAGACGTACATGGCCCTCGTAAAGACCGGCCGCAAGGCGAAGAAGGACGACATCATAGCCGCCATAGCCAACAAGTCAGCGGCGTTCGCAATCGGCTGGCCTGGCTGGTACACGCCGACAAAAAACTCCCCGATGGACTACATAGCGTTCTCCGGCAAAAACAAGAAGGGCGGAGAGAGGCACAACGCGAACATCTACGGAATATGGACGATTGGAATTCCAAGGTCGAGCAAGAACAAGGAGCACGCGAAAAAACTTCTGGAATATCTCATGGACAAGGAGACCCAAAAGTCCACAATCCCGTTCGGAGGCGTTCCATGCCGCCACTCGTGCCTGCTCGACCCGAACACGCTTTCAAAATTCCCGCAGTACCAGGCCGTCTGCGAAGCCCTCGAAAGCGGCGTCTACAGGCCCATAATGGAAAACTGGCCCGCATTCTACACGATTCTCGGCTCAGAAATGAAGTCGATTCTGAACGGCGAGGAGACAATCTCCACAGGCCTCCGCCAAGCCCAATGGAAACTAGAATCAACGATGAAGAAATAGTCTCACAAAGGACCCCTGCAAAACACTTAAACCTTGAAGCCGTTTATCATGTTTATCACGCCGTCGGATGATTTTATGTTGCGTTCCGCGGCGTCGAGGGCCGAATCCGCGGAGTTTTTCATGGAATCCATGCTGGCCATGACGGATTTTGACTTGTCCTGCGTGTCCTCCGCAAGCAGCTGCAAATTGCGCACGCTGTCGAACACCTTGCGGCTTTCGCTCTTCATGTGCAACGAGGCTCCCTGAATGTCCTTCGTGGTGCCGTCCAGCGTCTTCATTGTGTTCAAAATGTCGGTCACGCCGCGGCTCTCCTCGTCCATGCCGCACTGGACCTCGCGCACAAGGTTGTTGAGGTGGCCGATTTTTGAACCGACAGCCTCGAACGCCTGGGCGGACTGCCTCGACGAATCCACAATCCCGGAAATGGAAGCGGAAATGCTGCTCAAAAGCTCGCCGATTGTCTTTGACTGCACAGTGGAAGTCTCTGAAAGCTTCCTGATTTCATCCGCGACAACGGCGAACCCCTTTCCGGCCTCGCCTGCGTGGGCTGCCTCAATCGCGGCGTTCATCGCCAGAAGATTCGTCTGCTCTGCGATTGCGGAAATGGCGGAGTTGGCCTCTGTCAAATTCTCCGACTGCTGGGCGATGAGGCTTATCCTCTCGGAGACATCCTCCTGCATCCGCCTTCCAGTCTGGGATTCGCGAACAAGATTGTCGTACTCCTCCGAGATGGTCGACACGTTGCGGGCGAC